>DATAAG010000107.1:0-7191 GCA_036260235.1 Longimicrobium sp. | reverse complement strand
CCCGGATCCGTACTCAGCGGAGCCCGGAGGGCGGCTGTACCGCACGGGAGACCGGGTGCGCTGGCGGCGCGACGGAGAGCTGGAGTTCCTGGGGCGGACGGACGCGCAGGTCAAGATCCGGGGGTACCGGATCGAGCCGGGGGAGATCGAGGCCGTCCTCCTGGAGCAGCCGGGCGTGCGCGAGGCCGTCGTCGCGGTGCGTGAGGACACGCCGGGGCAGAAGCGCCTGGTCGCCTACGTGGTCCCGCAGGAGGGCGCCGACCTCTCCACGGCGCAGCTGCGGGCGCGCCTGGCCGCCCGGCTGCCGGAGTTCATGGTGCCGGGCGCGTTCGTGGCGCTGGAGCGGCTCCCGCTCAACGCCAACGGCAAGACCGACCGGCTCTCGCTGCCGGCGCCGGAGCGCGCCGCGGCGGAAGAGGGTTGCCAGGCGGCGCGCACGCCCACGGAAGAGCTGCTGTGCGGCATCTGGGCGGAAGTGCTGGGGGTGGAGAGGGTGGGGGTGGAGGACGACTTCTTCGAGATGGGCGGTCACTCCCTCCTCGCGACGCAGGTGGTCTCGCGGGCACGGCAGGCGTTCGGGACCGAGGTGCCGCTACGCACGCTCTTCGAGGCGCCGACAGTGGCGGGGCTGGCCCGGCGCATCGACGCGCTGCGGGGCACCGCGAGCGCCGTCGCCCCGCCGATCGAGCGGGCCCCGCGCGAGGGGCCGCTCCCCGCCTCGTTCGCGCAGCAGCGGCTCTGGCTGGTGGATCGGCTGGACCCCGGGAGCGCCGCCTACAACATGCCGGCCGCGCTGCGCCTGCGCGGCGCCCTCGACCCCGCCGCGCTGCGCGCCACCCTGGACGCGCTGGTGCGGCGCCACGAGACGCTGCGCACGGTCTTCGCCGAGCACGACGGCGCGCCGGTGCAGCTCATCCGCGATCCCGCCCCGGCGGCGCTGGCGGAGCTGGACCTGCGGCACCTCCCGGAAGCGGAGCGGGAGGCGGAGGCGGGGCGGCTCGCGGAAGCCGAGGCGCTGCGGCCCTTCGACCTTGCTCGCGGGCCGCTGCTGCGGAGCACGCTGCTGCGCCTGGCCGACGACGACCACGTGCTGCTCTTCACCATGCACCACGTCGTCAGCGACGGCTGGAGCCGCGGCGTGCTGGTGCGCGAGGTCTCCGCGCTCTACACCGCCCTCAGCCGGGGCGAGGCGCCGCGGCTGCCGGAGCTGCCGGTGCAGTACGCGGACTTTGCGGTCTGGCAGCGCGCGTGGCTGCGCGGCCACGTGCTGGAGGAGCAGATCGGCTACTGGAAGGACCGCCTGGCCGGGGCGCCGCCGCTGCTGGAGATCCCCACCGACCGTCCGCGGGCTCCGGGCCAGACGCCGCGCGCGCAGAGCCACGGCTTCCAACTCTCGCCGGAGGTGTCGCGGGGGCTGCGGGCGCTCTCGGCGCGGGAAGGGACGACGCTGTTCATGACGCTGCTCGCGGCGTGGCAGGCGCTGCTGGGGCGGTACGCGGGGCAGGAGGACGTGGTCGTGGGCACGCCGATCGCGGGGCGGACGCAGCGGGAGACCGAGGGGCTGATCGGCTTCTTCGTCAACATGCTGGCGCTGCGCGCGGACCTGTCCGGGGATCCCACCTGGCGGGAGCTGCTGGGACGGGTGCGGCGGGAGACGCTGGGGGCGTACGACCACCAGGCGCTCCCCTTCGAGCGCCTGGTGGACGAGCTGGGCGTGGAGCGCAGCCTCGCGCACGCGCCCGTCTTCCAGACGGTCTTCACCCTGGACCTGACCGGTGGTGACGGCGAGCGGCTGGAGCTGGGAGTGCTCGCCCTGGAGCCGTTCGGCGGGGGCGAGCCCGTCGCCAGGTTCGACCTGGAGGTGGCGTTCGGAGACTCGGGAGAGGGGCTGGGCGGGGCGCTCGTGTACCGGTCCGCGCTGTTCGAGGCGGTGACCGTCGCGCGCATGGCCGGGCACCTGGCGGCCGTGCTGGAGGCGCTGGCGGCCGATCCCCGGGCGCGCCTCTCGGAGGTGTCGTTGCTCCGGGAGGGCGAGCGGGCGCAGCTGCTGGCCGGCTCCCGCGCGGAGACCGCCGGGGACCCGCCGGCGTGCGTGCACGAGCTGTTCTCGGCGCAGGCCGCGCGCACGCCCGGGCTGACGGCGGTCGCCGGCCCGGACGGGACGATGAGCTACGCGGAGCTGGAGCGCCGCTCCAACCGGCTCGCGCACCACCTGCGCAGGCGTGGCGTCGGGCCGGAGGTCCGCGTCGGCGTCTGTCTGGAGCGTGGCGTGGAGACGGTGGTCGCCGTGCTGGGCGTGCTCAAGGCCGGCGGCGCCTACGTGCCGCTGGATCCGGACTACCCGGCCGAGCGCCTGGCGTACACCCTGGCCGACTCCGGCGCCGCGCTGCTGGTGTCGGAGAGCCACCTGCTGAAGAGGCTCCCGGCCTTCGCCGGTGAGGGCGTCCTCCTGGACGCGGACCGCGAGGCGATCGCCGGCGAGCCGGACGACGCGCCGCGGAGCGGGGTCGATCTCCACAACGCGGCGTACGTCGTCTACACCTCCGGCTCCACGGGCCTGCCCAAGGGGGTGGTGGTGGAGCACGCGGGGGTGGCGAACACGCTGCTGGGCACGCGCGCGAGCTTCGCCCCGGCCGCCGGCGAGGTGATGCCGGCGCTGGCGAGCTATGCCTTCGACATCTGGGGCTTCGAGGTCTTCCTCCCGCTGCTCTCGGGGGGGGAGGTGCGGCTGCTCCCACGCGAGACCGTGCAGGATGTGGAGCGCCTGATGGAGGAGCTGGCCGGGGTGGACGCGGTGCACGCGGTGCCGGCGCTGATGCGCGAGCTGGCCGCGCGGGTGCGGGCCGGGCCGGGGACGCTGCCGCGGATGCGGCGGGTGTTCGTAGGCGGCGACGCGGTGCCCCCCGACCTGATCGGGCAGATGCGGCAGGTCTTCCCCTCGGCGCAGCTCCGGGTGCTGTACGGGCCCACGGAGGCGAGCATCCTGGGGGCGGCCTCGCGGCTGCGGCCGGAGGGGAGCTACGGGTGGCAGGTGGTGGGCCGGGCGCTCCCCGGGGTGGGGCTGTACGTGTGCGACGCGGCGGGGAGCCTGCTCCCCGAGGGCGTGCCGGGCGAGCTGTGGATCGGGGGCCCGGGGGTGGCGCGCGGCTACCTGGGGCGCGCCGGGCTGACGGCGGAGAAGTTCGTCCCGGACGTGTTCGGGGGCGAGCCGGGGGCGCGGGCGTACCGGACGGGCGACCGGGTGCGCTGGCGGGCGGACGGGAATCTGGAGTTCCTGGGGCGCATCGACCAGCAGGTCAAGATCCGCGGCTTCCGTGTCGAGCCTGGCGAGATCGAGGCGGCGCTGCGGGAGCGGGCGGAGGTGCACGAGGCCCTGGTCCTGGTGCGCGAGGACCTGCCGGGGCAGAAGCGCCTGGTCGCCTACGTAGTGCCGCGCGAGGGGGCGGAGGTCTACAGTGGCGAGCTGCGGGCGTGCCTGCAGAGGCAGCTTCCGGAGCACATGGTGCCGGGGGCGTTCGTCGTCCTGGAGGCGCTGCCGCTCTCGCCCACCGGCAAGGTGGACCGTCGGGCGCTGCCGGCGCCGGAGTGGAGCGGGACGGAGACCTACGTCGCGCCGAGGACCCCGGCGGAGGAGATCCTGGCCGGGATCTGGGGCGAGGTGCTGGGCCTGGAGCGCGTCGGCGCCACCGAGGACTTCTTCGCCCTCGGCGGCCATTCGCTCCTGGCGACGCGCGTGGTCTCGCGCATCCGCCAGGCGTTCGGCGTCGAGCTGCCCCTGCGCGCCCTCTTCGAGGCGCCGACGGTGGCCGGGCTGGCCGGGCGCATCGAGCAGGCGGGCCGGGAAGCGGCGGCCGCCCAGGCGCCGCCGCTGGTGCCGGTCCCCCGCGAGGGCACGGCGCTGCCGCTGTCGTTCGCGCAGCAGCGGCTCTGGTTCATCGACCAGCTCCAGCCGGGGCGCTCCACGTACAACATGCCCTTCCCGCTGCGCATCCGCGGCGGGCTCGACCTGGCCGCCCTGGAGCGGGTGCTCACGGAGATCGTGCGCCGGCACGAGACGCTGCGCACCGTCTTCACCACCGTCGACGGCGAGCCCGTGCAGGTGGTCCACGCGGCGGCTCCGGTCGCGATCCCGGTGCTGGACCTGAGCATGCTCTCGCGGGAGATGCGCGAATCCGAGCTGGCGCGCCTGTCCGACGAGGAGGCGCGCCACCCCTTCGACCTCGCTGCCGGGCCGCTGCTGCGGGCCCTGGTGGTGCGCCTGGGCAACGACGATGCCGCCGTGCTCTTCACGATGCACCACATCGTCAGCGACGGCTGGAGCATGGGGATCTTCGTCCGCGAGGTCTCGGCGCTGTATGGCGCCTACTCCCGCGGCGAGACGATCCGGCTGCCGGAGCTGCCGGTGCAGTACGCCGACTACGCCGCCTGGCAGCGCGCCTGGCTGGTGGGCGAGACGCTCGATGCGGAGATCGGCTGGTGGAAGGAGCAGCTCGGGGGCGCGCCCACGCTGCTGGAGCTGCCCACCGACCATCCGCGCCCGGCGGTGGCGAGCGACGCGGGCGCCACGCGCGGCTTCGCCGTCCCCGCGGAGACGGCGGCGGCGCTGCGGGCGCTGTCGCGGCGGGAGGGAGCGACGCTGTTCGTGACGCTGCTCTCGGCGTGGCAGCTGCTGCTATCGCGGTACGCGGGGCAGGAGGACGTGGTGGTGGGGACGCCGATCGCGGGGCGGAACCGGCTGGAGACGGAGGGGCTGATCGGCTTCTTCGTCAACACGCTGGTGCTGCGCGCGGAGCTGGGGGGCGAGCCGACGTTCGGGGAGTTGCTGGGGCAGGTGCGGGAGCGGACGCTAGGGGCGTACGCGCACCAGGACGTTCCCTTCGAGAAGCTGGTGGAGGAGCTGGGGGTGGAGCGCAGCCTGGCGCACACGCCGCTGTTCCAGGTGATGTTCAGCCTGCAGAACAACGCGCAGGAGGAGCTGCAGCTGGGCGAGGCGGGGCTGGAAGGGCTGGGGACCGAAAGCGCGTCGGTGAAGTTCGACCTGATGTTGAGCCTCTCGGAAACGGCGGAGGAGATCCAGGGCGCGCTGTCGTACCGCGTGGAGTTGTGGGAGGGTGCCACGATGGAGCGGCTGCTGGAGCACTACGGCACCCTGCTGGCGGCGATGGCGGCGAGTCCGGAGCGGAAGGTGACGGAGATCGGGCTCCTTGGCGCGGCCGAGCGGGCGCAGGTGCTGGAGGGGTGGAACGCCACCACCGTCGAGGTCCGCCCGGCGCTCGTCCACGAGCTCTTCGCCGAGCAGGCGGCCCGCACCCCCGAGGCGGTCGCCGTCTCCTGGCGCGGGGAGCCGATGACCTACGCCGAGCTGGACCGCTGGTCCAGCCGGCTCGCGCACGTGCTCCGCGGTCGCGGCGTCGGTCCCGAGAGCCCGGTGGGCGTCTCCCTCGCCCGCACCCCGGAGCTGCTCGTCGCGCTGCTGGGGGTCCTCAAGGCCGGCGGCGCCTACGTGCCGCTCGACCCCGCCTACCCGCGGGAGCGTCTCGGCTACATGCTCGGGGACGCCGGGATCCGACTCGTCCTGACCCACTCCTCCCTCGCCGACCGGCTCCCGGAGGGCGGCGCCGAGCTGCTGTGCCTGGACCGGATCCGCGAGGAGGTCGAGCGCCAGCCGGCGCAGGTACCCGGGAGCGGCGTGCTGCCGGAGAACCTCTCGCACGTCATCTTCACCTCCGGCTCCACCGGCAGGCCCAAGGGGGTGATGATCCGCCACGGCAGCACCGTCGTCCTCCTCCACTGGCTGCGGGAGAACGTCACGGACCAGGAGCGCTCCGCCGTGCTGTTCTCCACGTCGATCAACTTCGACGTGTCGGTGGCGGAGATCTTCGGCACGCTGTGCTGGGGCGGAAAGCTGGTGCTGGTGGAGAACGCGCTGGAGCTGGCGACGGTGCAGGAGCCGGTGGTGTACGCGAGCATGGTGCCCAGCGCCGCGGCGGAGCTGGTGCGCATGGGCGGGATTCCGGCCAGCGTGAAGACCCTCGACCTGGGCGGCGAGGCGCTGCCGAACCCGCTGGCGCAGGCGCTCTACTCGGCCGGCGTCGAGAAGGTGGGGAACCTGTACGGCCCGACGGAGGACACCACCTACTCCACGTACTCGCTCGTGGCGCGGGGGGTGGAGAAGGTGCTCGTCGGCCGTCCGTTGACCAACACGCAGGCGTACGTGCTGGATGCGCGGCTGCAGCCGGTGCCCGTGGGGGTAATCGGTGAGCTGTACCTGGCGGGCGACGGACTGTCGCGTGGCTACGCGGGAAGGCCGGAGCTGACGGCGGAGCGCTACGTGCCGAACCCCTTCGGGGCAGCGGGCACGCGCATGTACCGGGTGATGGACCGGGTGCGGTGGACGGTGGCGGGAGAGCTGGAGTACTTCGGGCGGACGGACTTCCAGGTGAAGGTGCGCGGCTTCCGGATCGAGCTGGGGGAGATCGAAGCGGCCCTGGGCAGCCACCCGTGGGTGCAGGAAGCGGTGGCGGTGGTGCGGGAGGACGTGCCGGGAGACCGGCGGATCGTGGGCTACGTCGTTCCGGAGGGGGAGGGGCTGTCGGCTGCGGAGCTGCGGGTGGGGCTGAAGGAGCACCTGCCGGAGTACATGGTGCCTGCGGCCATCGTGCTGCTGGACGAGCTGCCGCTGACCCCCAACGGCAAGGTGGACCGGCAGGCGCTACCGGCCCCGGAGCAGGAGACCGGGGCGGAATACGTCGCGCCGCGGACCGCCACCGAAGAGGTGCTAGCGGGCATCTGGTCGGAGGTGCTGCGGGTGGAGCGGGTCGGAGCCGAGGACAACTTCTTCGAACTGGGAGGGCACTCGCTCCTGGCCACGAGGGTGATCTCTCGGGTCCGTCAGGTGTTCGGGACCGAGGTTCCGCTCCGGACCATCTTCGAAGCTCCCACCGTGGCGCGGCTCGCCGCCTGGCTGGAGGCGAACCGCTCGGAGGACCAGCTCGAGGCGTGGGAGGTCGAGGAGGAGAAGGACCTGCTCGCCAGCCTCTCGGACGAGGAGGTGCGGCGGATGCTGGAAGAGCTGTAGCCATGGGGACGGGGCCATCCGAGGCGGACGAACCCTGGAGGCTCCGGTTCGGCGCGCATCGGTCAACCTGTTCTCGTGTGGATGCCCCTTCCGCAGGCTCGACGGACGGCAGG
>DATAAG010000106.1:0-6004 GCA_036260235.1 Longimicrobium sp. | reverse complement strand
GGCGGCCAGGGCGGCGAGGGCCGCGGCGGCGACGAGCGCGGCGGCCGCGGGCGCGGCGGCCAGCGCGAGGGGCGCGGCGGCGGCGGCGGCGACCGGCGCGAGAGCGACCTGAAGGAGAACGTGGTCCACATCAACCGCGTGGCCAAGGTGGTGAAGGGCGGCCGGCGGTTCAGCTTCACCGCGCTCGTCGCCGTGGGCGACCAGGCGGGGAAGGTGGGGATCGGCACGGGGAAGGCCAACGAGGTCTCCGAGGCCGTGCGCAAGGCCATCGACTCCGCCCGGCGGGCGATGGTGAAGGTGCCGGTGCGCGAGGGCACCGTGCCCCACGACATCGTGGGCGAGCACGGGGCCGGCCGCGTGCTGCTGCGCCCCGCGGCGCCCGGCACGGGCGTGATCGCGGGCGGCCCGGTGCGCGCGGTGCTGGAGTGCGTGGGCATCCACGACATCCTCACCAAGTCGCTGGGGAGCAACAACCCCTTCAACATGGTGCACGCCACCATGGACGCGCTGCAGAACCTCACCACCCGCGAGCAGCTGGCGGTGGAGCGCGGCGTGCCGGTGGAGGCGCTGGGAGGTGCCCGTGGCTAAGCTCAAGATCACGCAGACCAAGAGCTACAGCGGCGCGCCCGAGAAGCACCGCCGCACGCTCCAGGCGCTGGGGCTCAAGCACCAGCGCTCGGTGGTCCTGGAGGACAACCCCGCCATCCGCGGGATGATCTTCCAGGTCCGGCACATGGTACGGGTTGAAGAGGAAGGGCAGGAGAACAATGGCTGACCTGAGCAACCTGCGGCGCCCCGAGGGGTCGCACCGCGACACCAAGCGGCTGGGCCGCGGCCCCGGCACCGGCACCGGCAAGACGGCCGGCAAGGGGCACAAGGGCTCCAAGGCCCGCGCCGGCCACCACGGCCCCGGCGGCGGCAAGCCCACCTATGAGGGCGGCCAGATGCCGCTGCAGCGCCGCCTGCCCAAGCGGGGCTTCACCCCGCTGGACCGGACGGAGTACCAGGTGGTGAACCTGTACCAGCTGGAGAAGCTGGAGGGCGACGGGCCGGTGACGCCCGAGACCCTGAAGGCCAGCGGCCTCATCGGCCACGCCGGCCGCCCGGTGAAGGTGCTGGGCACCGGCGAGCTGACGCGCAAGCTGGACGTTTCTGCCCACAAGTTCAGCCAGGCGGCGCGTGACAAGATCGCGGCGCAGGGCGGCACCGTGCAGGAGATCGGCTGAGCCATGGCCAATCCCGTAGCGACCCTGTGGCGCATCCCGGAGCTGAGGGCCAAGATCACCTTCACGCTCCTGTGCCTGGTCGTGTACCGCATCGGCGCGCACATCACCGCGCCCTGGATCGACGTGGCGGCGCTGCGCGAGTACGCGGGCCAGCTGCAGGGCACCGCCTTCGGGATCTACGACATGTTCGTGGGGGGCGGCCTGTCGCGCGCGACGGTGTTCGCCCTGGGCATCATGCCCTACATCTCCGCCAGCATCATGTTCCAGCTGGCGGCGGCGGTGGTGCCGTCGGTGGAGAAGATGCAGAAGGAGGGCGAGGACGGCCGCAAGAAGCTCACGCAGTGGACGCGCTACGCGACCGTGCTGCTGTCGATCTTCCAGGCGTACGGCTTCGCCATGTTCGTGGAGACGCAGGTGCCGGGGGCGGTGCAGAACCCGGGGATGGCGTTCCGGCTGATGATGATCCTGACGCTCACCACGGGCGCGGTGTTCATCATGTGGCTGGGCGAGCAGATCACCGAGCGCGGCATCGGCAACGGGATGAGCCTGCTCATCTTCTTCAGCATCATCGAGAGCCTGCCCGGTGCGCTGTGGGAGACGGGGCGCCTGGTGGGGCTGGGGCAGGTGAACCCGATCGCGCTGGTGGTGCTGGCCGCGGCGCTGACCATGATCATCGCCGGCACCGTGGCCATCACCATGGCGGCCCGCAAGATCCCGGTGCAGATCCCGCAGAAGGTGATGGGCCGGGGGCGGGTGCGGCAGGGGCAGAAGTCGTTCATTCCCCTGCGCATCAACATGGCGGGGGTGATGCCGATCATCTTCGCGCAGTCGATCATGATCGTGCCGGCCACGCTGGGGCAGTTCAGCGACGCGGGGTGGCTGGACCGGCTGGGCGAGACCTTCGCCGTGGACAGCTGGCCCTACTACCTGGCGTTCACGGTGCTGATCGTCTTCTTCACCTACTTCTACACGGCGATCATCTACAACCCGGTGGACATCGCCGAGAACCTGAAGAAGCAGGGCGCCTTCGTCCCCGGCATCAAGCCGGGGGCGCGCACGGCCGAGTACATCGACCGGGTGATGTCGCGCATCTCGCTGCCGGGCGCCTTCTTCCTGGCCGCCATCGCCCTCATCCCCTCGGGGATGCTGAACGCCGCCGGCGTGGGCGGGCTGGGCCAGGTGCTGGGCGGCACCGGGCTGCTGATCTGCGTGGGCGTGGCGCTGGACACCGTGCAGCAGATGCAGCAGCACCTGCTGCTGCGCCGCTACGACGGCTTCATGAAGAAGGGCCGCGTGAAGTTCCGCGGACGGCAGGAGCGGTACATCTAGACGGCAGGGGACAGGTTACAGGGTACAGGTTACAGCCAGCCACTGCATGCGGTGTGGCAGGCTGTAACCTGTAACCTGTAACCTGTTCCCTGTAACCTTTTCGTTGTGCTCCACATCATTGTTCGGGCAGTTCATCCAACGACGACGCAAACCGAATCCGTTCAATGGATCTCGTTCTCCTTGGCGCCCCGGGTGCCGGCAAGGGCACCCAGGGCGCCTTGCTCGCCCGGAAGCTGGGCGTGCCCAAGATCGCCACGGGCGACATGCTGCGCGAGGCGGTGCGGCAGGGGACGGAGCTGGGGAAGAAGGCCAAGCAGGTGATGGACGCGGGGCAGCTGGTCTCCGACGACATCGTGCTGGGGCTGGTGCGCGAGCGGCTGGAGTCCGACGCCTCCGCCGGCGCGGTGTTCGACGGCTACCCGCGCAACGTGGCGCAGGCGCGCTCGCTGGAGGGGCTGCTGGGCGAGGTGGACCGCGGGATCGACGCGGTGATCTACATCGACGTGGACGACGACGACATCGTCCGCCGGATGAGCGGCCGGAGGACGGACCCGGAGACGGGCGTGGTCTACCACGTGGAGCACAACCCGCCGCCGGCCGACGTCGCGGACCGCGTGATCCAGCGCGACGACGACCGCGAGGAGACGGTGCGCCACCGGCTGGAGGTGTACCGCGAGAACACGGCGCCGCTGGTGGAGCACTACCGGCAGGCGGGGGTCCCGGTGCACACGGTGGACGGCGGGCGCTCCATCGACGAGGTGCAGGGCGAGATCCTGTCGCTGCTGGGACGGTGATCCACCTGAAGTCGGCGGCGGAGATCGACACGATCGCCCGCGCGGGCGCCATCCTGGCGGCGCTGTACCGGGCGCTTCCCGACCAGGTGCGGCCGGGGGTGACCACGGCGCAGCTGGACCGCTGGGCGGAAGACTTCATCCGCGCGCACCCGGGCGCGGAGCCCGCGTTCAAGGGGCTCTACGGCTTTCCCGCGACGCTGTGCACCAGCGTGAACCACGAGGTGGTGCACGGCATCCCCTCCACCCGCCGCATGCTGAAGGAAGGCGACGTGGTGAGCGTGGACTGCGGGGTGAAGCTGGATGGCTTCTACGCCGACGCCGCGGTCAGCATCCCCATCCCGCCGGTGGCGCCGGAGGTGGAGCGGCTGCTGGAGCGCACGCAGGTGGCGCTGGAGCGCGGCATCGACCAGGCGCGTCCCGGCCGCCGGCTGGGCGACCTGGGCGCGGCCATCCAGGCGGTCGCGGACGCGGAGGGGTACGGCGTGGTGCGCGAGCTGGTGGGCCACGGCGTGGGCCGCCAGCCGCACGAGGAGCCGCAGGTGCCCAACTTCGGCACGGCGGGGAAGGGGCTCAAGCTGCTGGAGGGGATGGTGCTGGCCATCGAGCCCATGTTCAACCTGGGCACGGCGGGCGTGCGCACCCTTCCCGACCGGTGGACGGTGGTGACCGCCGACCGCAGGGTCAGCGCGCACTTCGAGCACACGGTGGCGGTGACGGCGGACGGCCCGCGGATCCTGACGGTCTAGGGCCCCTCCCCCCGGCCCCCCTCCCCGCACGAACTGCGTACGGAGAGGGGGTGTTTGACGGACGGGCGGCGATCGGCGCGGATCGACCGTATTCGCGCGGGAGCCGGGGACGCGGGAGACCACTCCCGCACTGACGCACTCACGCACTTCCGCGCCCCGAGGGGTTGCGGAAATGCGCAATTCTGGTTAGTTTCTCAGGCTCCGTTCATTCAGGAACAGCGAGGCGAACATGAAGGTCCGCGCGAGCGTGAAGCCGATCTGCGAGCACTGCAAGGTGGTCAAGCGGCGGGGCGTCATCCGCATCATCTGCAAGAAGAACCCGCGCCACAAGCAGCGCCAGGGCTGACACACGGACTCGGCAACAGGAGAACAGCAGGCATGGCTCGTATCGCCGGTGTCGACCTGCCGCGCGAGAAGCGCGTGGAGATCGGCCTTACCTACATCTTCGGGATCGGCCGCGCGACGTCGCGCAAGCTCCTCGAAGAGGCGGGGATCAACCCCGACACGCGCGTCCACGCCCTCAGCGACGAGGACGTGAACAAGCTGCGCCGCATCATCGACGGGAGCATTCGCGTCGAGGGCGTGCTGCGCTCGGAGATCGCGCGCAACATCAAGCGGCTGATGGACATCGGCTCGTACCGCGGGCTGCGGCACCGCCGCGGGCTGCCGGTGCGCGGCCAGCGCACGCACACCAACGCGCGCACCAAGAAGGGCCCGCGCCGGGCCATCGCCGGCAAGAAGAAGCCGGGCAAGAAGTAAGGAAGTACCGAGTGCCAAGTGCCGAGTACCTGGTTTTTCGACGACCAGGCACTCGGTACCAGGTGCCTGCTACTTCCTTTGTGATCGGCCGTGTCGCTGAGATGCGGCCGATGACCACTCCGCGGGAAGTGCCCGCGGGGAGCCGTACCTGATGCGCGGTAGGCCGCGCACGCACGAAGGACCGATCAATGGCCAAGCCGAAGACCGCGGGGCGCCCCAAGACCAAGCGCCACGTCGAGAGCGAGGGGATCGCCCACATCAAGGCGACCTTCAACAACACGCTGGTGAGCATCACCGACATGGCCGGCAACTCGGTCGTGTGGGGGAGCGCCGGCAAGGCGGGGTTCAAGGGCTCCAAGAAGAGCACCCCGTTCGCCGCCACGGTGGCGGCGGAGCAGGCCGCCCGCGAGGCGCTGCAGCTGGGCGTGAAGCGCGTGCACGTGTACGTGCAGGGCCCCGGCAGCGGCCGCGAGAGCGCCATCCAGGCGCTGGCCGCCAGCGGGCTGGGCATCCGCAGCATTCGCGACGTGACGCCCATTCCGCACAACGGCTGCCGGCCGCCCAAGAAGCGCCGGGTGTAAGAGAAAGGTTACAGGTTACAGGGAACAGGTTACAGCAAGCGGCTCCTGCCGGTCTGTAACCTGTAACCTGTAACCTGTAACCTGTAACCTCGCAGTTCTGGCGTAAACCCTCGCGACCGTCGGGGGGACGAAGCCGGTAGACCATCAAACGAAACGGTTGGAAGAACCATGGCCCGTTACACCGGACCCGTCTGCAAGCTCTGCCGCCGCGAGGGGCAGAAGCTGTTTCTGAAGGGCACCAAGTGCTTCACCGAGAAGTGCCCCGTGGAGCGCCGCCCGTACGCCCCCGGCCAGCACGGCCAGACCGGCGGCGGCCGCCGCAAGAAGGCCAGCGAGTACGCCCACCAGCTGCGTGAGAAGCAGAAGGTGAAGCGCATCTACGGCGTGGCCGAGAAGCCGTTCCGCAACCTGTTCGAGAAGGCCGCGCACCAGAGCGGCGTGACCGGCGAGAACCTGCTGGTGGCGCTGGAGAGCCGGCTGGACAACGTGGTGTACCGCATGGGCTTCGGCAGCAGCCGCAAGGAGGCGCGCCAGCTCATCCGCCACCGCCACGTGCAGGTGAACGGCCG
>DATAAG010000105.1:0-4192 GCA_036260235.1 Longimicrobium sp. | reverse complement strand
CGTGACGGCGCCGCGCCGTCGCCCAGTGTATCACGCGCGCCCGTGCGGGTCCACTGGGGTCGCTCCCGACCCTGGGCAAACGCTCGGTCTCGCCGAGCGGCTCGCCCGGTAGGCGGAGGGGCCCTTCGCGGACGCAGTGAGATGTCTGTGGACGAGCTTCGAACCCATCCCCATCCCCCATCCCATCCCATCCCCATCCTCACATCTCCACTTTCCCCCCGCCGTCCGTTCCCGTAGCTTGCGCCGCATCGAAAAACGTCCTGATCCATCGATCCTCATCCAGGAACGCCCGATGAGACGCACGCTGATCCCCGCCGTGGCCGCGGCGCTGCTGGCGGTGCCGGCCGCGGCGCAGGCGCCGCGCATCACCCCGCACGAGATCGACGGCCACGTCCGCTTCCTCTCCTCCGACCTGCTGGAAGGCCGCGCCCCCGCCACCCGCGGCGGCCGGTTGACGGCGGAGTACCTTGCCGCGCAGCTGCGCGAGAGCGGCGTGGAGCCGGGGGTGAACGGCAGCTACTTCCAGCGCGTCCCCATCGACATCGTGGGCGCCGACCCGGCCACCATCCGCGTGAGCGCCTCCGGCCGCGCCACCGCGAACCTCCGCTACCCGGAGGACGTGGTGGTCTGGGCGGGCTCCGCCACGGAGCGCAGCGCGGCCAACGCGGAGATCGTCTTCGTGGGCTACGGCTCCGCCGCGCCGGAGTACCGGTGGGACGACTTCAAGGACGCGGACGTCCGGGGCAAGGTGCTGATGGTGCTGGTGAACGATCCGCCCGCGCCGCAGAGCGAGCCCAACCACTTCGGCGGCCGGGCGATGACGTACTACGGTCGCTGGACGTACAAGTTCGAGGAGGCGGAGCGGCGGGGTGCGGCGGGAATGCTCATCGTCCACACCACCGAGCAGGCAGGCTATCCCTGGCACACGGTGGTGGGATCGTGGGCCAAGGAGCAGCGGATGCTGCCGCGCGACCCCAACCTGCCGGCGCCGCTGGCGTTCCGCGGCTGGATCACGGACAGCGCCGCCACCGCGCTCCTCGGGCAGGCGGGGCTGAACCTGGCGGAGCTGCGCCGCCGCGCCGAGCGCCGCGACTTCCGTCCCGTGCCGACGGGGATCACCCTGAGCGCCGCCTTCCAGAACACCGTGCAGCACCTGGAGTCGGAGAACGTGGTGGGCGTGGTGCGGGGGAGCGACCCGGCGCTGCGCGACCAGTACGTGGCGTTCAGCGCGCACTGGGACCACCTGGGCATCGGTCCGGCGGTGAACGGCGACTCCATCTACAACGGCGCGCTGGACAACGCCTCCGGCACGGCGGACGTGCTGGCGATCGCGCGGGCGGCGGCGCAGGGGCCGGCGCCCCGGCGGTCGCTGCTCTTCGTCTTCGTCACCGCGGAGGAGTCGGGGCTGCTGGGGTCGGAGTTCTTCGCGCTCAACCCCACGGTGCCCCTCGCCAGCATCGTCGCCGCGCTGAACATCGACGGCGGCAACATCCTGGGCCGGTCGCGGGACTTTCGCGTGCTGGGCGAGAACAAGAGCAGCCTGGGGCCCATGTTCGCGTCGATGATCCAGCCGCAGGGCTGGCGCACGGCGCCGGACCAGCACCCGGAGCGCGGCTACTTCTACCGCTCGGGCCTCTTCTCCTTCGCCAAGGCGGGGATCCCCGCCATCTCCATCGCGGCGGGGACGGAGTACGAGGGGAAGCCGGCCGGGTGGGGCGCGCAGCAGGAAGAGGCGTACACCTCGCGCTGCTACCACCAGCCCTGTGACGAGTACCGCCCGGACTTCGACCTGAGCGGCGCGGCGCAGCTGGCGGAGACGGTGCTGAACTTCGGCCTGCAGCTGGCCAACGGCACCGTGATGCCGGAGTGGAACGCCGACGCCGAGTTCCGCCGCCCGGCGCGGTAGGGCGGGGAGCCCTCACCCGGCTCGCCAGGGCTCGCCACCCTCTCCAGCAAACTGCGCGGGAGAGGGTGTACACCACGGCTTCCCCGCGCGGTCGATGATCCGTCGCGGACGCAGGCCGCCCCCCTCCCCGGCCCTCCCCCCCAAACGGCGCGGGGGAGGGAGATCGGCGGGAAAGCGCTCTGCGCGGCTGGGTCGTACGCCGGGCCGGAGCGAAGTTTACACCCTCTCCCGCTTGCGGGAGAGGGTGCGGCGCCAGGCCGCGGGTGAGGGCCTCAACGGCGGCAGGATGCCTGCGAGGGGCACCGGAGCCAGCGCCCACCCAACCTCCCCCAGGGGTTTTTGGGGGAGGTGGGCGAGTAATGCGAGCCCGGAGGGGGCGAGCGGTGCGGCGGGTGGCCTGCCGGAGCGCACTTCCGCCGTTCTCTTCGCACGCGGTTCGAGCGGGGAGGAGGCCGGCTGGGAGGCGCCCCGCGAATCCCCCCGCCTTCGCCCGACGTAGTTGTGCGCCCGGCGGAGGCGGAGGTACTCTGCTCTCGCCGGGACGGTCGATCCCATTCTTTCGCTCCAGGAGGTACCATGGGCACAGGCAGATGGCTGGCGGTGTGCGCGGCGGCGGTGCTCGCGGCCGTGCCGGCGGCGCTCCCGGCGCAGCAGACGCCGGAACAGGTGGTGCAGGCGTACTACGGCCACTACCGCGCCGGCGAGCTGGACCGCGTGGTCGCGCTCACCCACCCGCGGTCGCTGGAGGCGTTCAAGTCCAGCATCGGGCGGTTCATGGCGTTCGCCGGCGACGAGGAGGACTCGCCGTTCGGGGAGATGGGCGACCTGGAGAGCCTGCCCGCGGATTCCGCGTACCTGGTGTTCATGCAGGGCGCCGGACAGGAAGAAGAGGAGTACCGTGAGCTCTTCGGCGCGCTGCAGGTGCAGCCGCTGGGGCACGTGCTACAGGGCGACTCGGTGGCGCACGTGGTCTTCGAAGCCTCCACCGAGCTCAGCGGCGTCTCGGCCCGGGAGGTGATGGTGATCACCCTGCGCCGCCAGGGGTCGCAGTGGCTGGTGGACCCGGGCGGCAACCTGCTGGACATGGTGGCGGGCGGGATGATGCCGCTGCTGATGCGGGCGGGGATGGAGGCAGGCATGTCCGGCATGCTGGACGACGAAGAGGACCACGACCACTGAGCGGAGAGCCCGGCTCTTTTCCGGGGACGGAGGGAGGACGATGCCGATGACCAGGCGGATGCGCCGGGGCCTGCTGCTGCTGGCTGTGTGCGCGCTCCCCGCGGGCGCCGCGGCGCAGGAGACGCCGGAGCAGGTGGTGCAGCGCTACTACGAGACCTTCCGCAGCGGCGACTTCGCGGCCAACGCGGCCATCATGCATCCGTCGGCGCTGGAGGAGCTCAGGACCACCCTCGTCGGCTTCGCGGAGCTCCCCGGCGCAACGGAGGAAGAGGGCTTCACCGAGATGTTCGGCGTGCGGACGGTGGAGGAGATGCGCGCCCTGCCGCCGGCGGTGCTCTTCGAGCGCATGCTGCGCAGCCAGCTGGGCGGCGACGAGATGCGCGAGATCCTGGCCGGCACGGAGGTCAGCGTGCTGGGCCACGTGATGGAGGGCGACACCACCGCGCACGTCGTCTACCGCATGCGGATGAGCGTGGCACAGCAGACGATGGACCAGGTGCAGGTGATGCCGCTGAAGCGCGCCGACGGCCAGTGGCGGGTGCTGCTCACCGGCAGCTTCGCGGGGATGATGAACGCCGTTCCCCGGCCCGGCAGCGAGGACGAATGACCCTGCATGCGCCGCAGCACGAGGCGGAGCTGGCCGGCGGCGACACGGAGGAGCTGGCGGAGCTGGCCGTGCGCGCGGTGGAGCTCGCCGCCCAGGACCTGGGGCTCAACCCGCTCCTCCTTGCCCGCGAGCTGGCCCAGGGGGAGATCGGCCTGCTGATCTCCTACCTGCGCGCCGCCTCGCCCGCCGTGGACGACCTGGGCCTGCGCGACCGCATCGACCGGCTGCTGCACCGGCTGACGGACTGGACGCAGGACGCGGAGTGAACGGGTGATGGGGTGAACGACCGTTGGCCAATCATACCAGATCCGGAAAAACGCCTGTCATTCTGAGTCCTTAACGGCTGCGCCGATCCTGCAGGACGAAAGACGTCTCGCACGAATCTCTCGTCCCCATCAACCTCCCCCAGGGGTTTTTGGGGGAGGTGGGCGAGTCATGCGAGCCCGGAGGGGGCGCGGCGGCTCGCACCGCACCTTTCCATTCAGGGAGCGCCCGCACCG
>DATAAG010000104.1:0-1569 GCA_036260235.1 Longimicrobium sp. | reverse complement strand
CCACGCGCGGTAGCGCACGCGCTTGCCCCGGAACGGCGCCGCGCCAACGGTCTGATACAGGTTGCCGAAGTCGTTCGCGTCGCCGCCCGGCTGGCCCGTCACGCGCGCCGCCCAGCGTCCCTGGTGCGCATTCACCGAGTCCAGGGTGGCGGCGTACACTGGCGATGCCGGGAAATTCCAGCCGGTGAGCGCCGGCGCGCCCTGCTCGAAGCCGGGGTTCGCGAGGACGGACTGCGCCGCGCACTCCGCCGGGCAGGCGGCGGAGCCGGCGATCCCGAGCGCGGCCAGCAGGCAAAGGCGGAACGTCTGCATGGGAAAGATCGGCGGGAGGATGGGACAGCCCTGCGAGCACGGGACGTTTCCCGACGCTACGCGGCTTCAAACGTCCGGGCAAGGCCGGATTTGACGCGAAAAAGCCATCCCGGCGTCGGGATGGCTCGTCTCGTCGTATGGCGGGAACCCTCGCGGCCGCCTAGTCCCCGGTCCGGCGCCGCGAACCGCCGTTCCCCCGGATCTGCACGCGGGACATCAGCGCTTCGGGGTGCGTCTCCGCCAGCTCCAGGAGCGTCAGCGCCATCCCTTCCGGCTGCCGCTTCCCCTGCTCCCACGCCTTCACCGTTTCCGTGCTGGCGTTGAGCACCTGGGCAAAGACGCGCTGCGACAGGCCCATCCCTTCGCGAATGCGCTGGATGCGCGACCCTTCGTACTGGCGCGGCGGGTGCACCACCGCGTCGCGCGCGGTCATGCGCCGCACGCGGCGCGCGGGCTCCGCGCGGCCGCGGCGGACGTCGAGCGCCTCCTGCAGGCCCTCGATGAGCAGCTCGCCGAAGTTCTGGTCGGTGACCTTCACGGCACTGTCGTTCTTGCTGGCCATTTCAGCTCCCCTCAGTTCAACCGCGCGAACGTTGCGGGCCGCCTGCGCGGCCACGGCTCCGCCCTGATCTGCGCCACCAGCGCGCGCACCTGCTTCTTCTGCCCGGCGGTCAGATTGCCCTGCACGTTCTTGGGAAACGCGAGGAGGAAGTAGACCGTCGCCTGCTCTTCCACGTACAGGTAGGCCACGCGGGCGCTCCCGCTCTTGCCGCGCTGCTCCTGCGCCGCGCGGAGCTTGCGCACCCCGCCCGTGTTCACCATCACGGCACCCGCCCGCGGGTTCACGAGCAGTTCATCCTCCACCACCTTCATCTCGGCGTCCGAAAGCACGCCCTTGCGGGTACGCTCGAACAGCCCGAGGTACACGAACTCCAGCCCCTCCCCCCTGAACTGCTCGGAAATGTAGTACACAGTCCCCCACTTCGTCAAGGCCTGACCCCAGCCCGCCCCCGGCGCCCCGTGCGCCCGGCGGCAATTTTCGGCGCTGCGATGTGCGGCAGGCGAACGCGACGGCCCCTTACGGGCGTCCGACAGGTGGGCACACTGTACACTTGATCCGCATGGGTGTCAAGCATCCGATCACAGGTCGCCGGCCCTCTCGTCATCAGGCGGAGCGGCGGACCGGAGCACCGGCCCGCCGCTTCATCCGTCCCCGGGCGGTGGCGGTCAGTCGTCGGTGAACAGCAGCAGGTTGGG
>DATAAG010000103.1:0-2438 GCA_036260235.1 Longimicrobium sp. | reverse complement strand
GGCGAAAGGCCTGCATCGATCCCATCCCCCCATCACTCCATCACTCCATCACTCCATCACCCCTCCGCCACCGGCAGCGTGAACGAAAACGTGCTCCCGCCGCCGGACGGGCTCTCCGCCCAGATCTGCCCGCCGTGCGCCTCCACGATGGACTTGGCGATGGCCAGCCCCAGCCCGGCGCCCGCCTTGCCGCCCCGGCGCGCCTGCCAGAAGCGGTCGAACAGGCGGGGAAGATGCTCGGGCTCGATCCCCGGGCCGGTGTCGCGCACCCAGAAGCGCAGCCACTCCCCCGCGCACTCCGCCCCCAGCTCCACCTGCCCGCCCTGCGGGGTGAACTTGAGGGCGTTCCCCACCAGGTTGCCGAACACCTGCAGGGCCCGCCCGTAGTCCGCATGCGCGGCGGGGAGGTCGTCCGCGGGGGAGACCACCAGCGACACCCCCTCCTCCTCCGCCACGGGGGCGAACATCTCCTCCACCGAGCGCAGCAGCGCCGCCGTGGCGCAGGTGCGCGGCTGCATGGTCATGGAGCCGCTCTCCAGCGACGACACCTCCAGCAGGTCCTGCGTGAGCGCCGTCATCTGCTCGGCGGCGCGGCGGATGATCTCCACCTGCCTGCGGTCGCGCTCGCTCAGCCGCTCCACCTCGCCGTACTCCGCCAGCACGGTGCTGGCGATGAGCACCGCGTTCAGCGGGTTGCGCAGGTCGTGCGACACCACGGCCACCACCTCGTCGCGCACGCGCACCGCCTGCCGCGCCTGCTCGTACAGCCGGGCGTTCTCCACCGCCAGCGCCGCGCGCCGCGCCAGCTCCTCCGCCACCGCCAGGTCGCGCGCGTCGTACGCCGTCCCGCCGGTGCGGGCGAGCGAGACGGCGCCAAGGATGCGCCCCTTGGCGCGGATGGGCACCACCATCGCCGACGTGACGCCGAGCGAACGCACCGCCTCCCGGTGCTCCGGGCCCGTGCACATGTCCTCCAGCGCCGCGTCGTCCACCACCGCGATCAGCTCCGGCGCGCCCGTCCGCAGCACCCGCATCACCGGCTGGTCCGCGTCCGCGGGGACGGGAAAGGCGCGCAGGACGCCGCGCACCCGCTCCTCGCGCGCCGGGTCCGCGTGAGCGATGCCGGCGGCGCGGAAGTAGTCGCCCTCCTCCACGTGGACGATGCAGTAGTCCGCCAGCGAGCCGGCGCAGACGCGCGCCACCTGCTGCAGCACCTCGCGCGGCTCAAGCGACGAGGCCAGCACCTCGCTCACCTGGGCCAGGAAGTGCTCCGTGCGCGCCGCCCGCAGCGCCTCGGTCACGTCGGTGAAGGTGGAGACGGCGGCCACGATGGCGCCGTCCGGCCCGCGCACGGGGGCGGAGCTCAGCCGCAGGGTGATCACCGTGCCGTCGCCGCGGGGAAAGAGCACGTCCTCGTCCGCGACGGTCTCGCCGCGCAGGAGGGAGCGGGCCAGCGGGTACTCCTCGGGCGACAGGGGGGTGCCGTCCAGGCGCATCGCGCCGCGCTCGCCGTACTCGGAGATGCGCAGGGGGCGCACGGGCCGGCGCAGGATGCGCTCCGCCTCGGCGTTGTGCATCACGATGCGCCCGTCCGGCGCCCGGGCGATCAGCACGCCCCCGGGCATCTGCCGCACCACCGCCTCCAGGAAGGCCCGCTGCCGCTGCGCCTCTGCCCGGGCGGCTTCCTCGCGCGCCAGGGCGGCGCGGTCCGCCTCTCCCCGGCGTCGCTCGGTGACGTCGCGCAGCAGCCAGCGCAGCGCCTGCACGCCGCCGTCCGGGGCGCGCACGGCGGCGACGGTGCACGAGACCTCCACCGGCTCGCGGCGGCGGGGCTGCAGCGCCGTCTCCCAGTCGTCCACCCGCCCCAGCTCCGACGCCAGGGAAAGCCGGGTGCGGAACTCGCGCCGCAGCGACTCGGGGACGAAGACGCCCAGCGGCTTGCGGATGAGCCGCCGGGCGGGAACGTTCAGCAGCGCGGAGGCCGCGTGGTTGGCCTCCAGGATCAGCCCGTCGGGGTCGGTGACCAGGTAGGCGTCGGGGGCCTGCTGAAAGAGCTCCCAGTAGCGCAGCCGCTCCTGCTCCAGCAGCGCCTCGCTCAGGGCCAGCTCCTCGTTCTGCACGCGGAGCTCTTCCTCGGTGACCTGCAGCTCTTCGTGCGCGGTCAGCAGCTCCTCCACCAGCGTCTCGTCGTGGCCGGGGCCCTGCTCGCGCACGCGCCGGCGCAGCAGCTCCACCCGCGCGCGGGCCTCCGCCACCACGCGGTGAAAGGCGTTGCCGTCCTGCGGTCCCCGCTGCAATGCCACGGGCGCTCCTGTCCCCGGTTCCCGCCTGAGGCGCTCAGCCCGCGCCGCCGCCGCGCCCCGCGCCGTCCCCGCGCGGCCCGGCGCCGTCCCCGTCCGCGGCGGCGGCCGCCGCGACCGCGGGGCGCGGCGCCTCTC
>DATAAG010000102.1:0-4250 GCA_036260235.1 Longimicrobium sp. | reverse complement strand
CGACCCCTCCCCCAACCCCGGGGGAGGGGTTGCGTGGCGACGGATCGCGGCGTTCCGGAAGGATCTCGCGCCTGGCCGTTTTGTCCGCGAAGGCGGACAGCGCGTCGTCGTTGCGGCGATTTCAATCGCTGGGCTGGGGCTGGCGTTGCCGCCGTCCGCTCTCCCCCGCAACTTGTCCCGTCCCGCTTTCCCCGCCGTCCCGCCGTCCATGCACCCGGAGCGCATCCATGAGCCAATCGTTCTCCTTCGATCTCGCGGGGCAGTCGCCGCCCGTGATCGACGTGGCGGGAGGCACCATCGCGGAGGCGAACGCGAACACCTTCCCCAGCCTGCAGGGGATCTCCGCGTACCTGCTCACGCTGGACCCCGGCGGGGTGCGCATTCCCCACTGGCACCCGGACACGGCGGAGATGCAGTACCTGGTCCGCGGGTCGCAGGTGCAGGTGGGGCTCATCACCCCGGCATCGAAGGAGAACGGGCCGGGGACGGACGTGTCGTACACGCTGGAGCGGCCGGGGTGGGTGGGGTACATCCCCCAGGGGTGGTACCACTACATCCAGAACACCGGCACCGAGCCGGCGGAGATGGTCATCCTCTTCAACAACGCCACCCCCAACAACGTGGACGTGTCCTGGTCGCTGCAGGTGGGCGGCTGGGCCGGGCTGGGAGTGATGGAGCAGGTGTTCGGGATTCCACTGGGCAGTGCGGACCTGCGCAGGATCTGGAACGCGCCCGGCACCCCGGGCGGCACCCGTCCGACATCGGATTTCGGCTTCGACCTGGCGGGGCGGGCGCCCACGGTCACCGTCCCGAAGGGCGGCACCATCCGCGAGGCCAGCGCCGGCACCTTCACGGTGCTGGACGGGCTCTCGGTCTTCCTGCTGGAGCTGGAGCCCGGCGCCGTGCGCATCCCCCACTGGCACCCGGACGCGGGCGAGCTGCAGTACCTGCTGGACGGGCAGGTGTACGTGGGGATGATGACGCCCGCCCAGGGGACCGCCGCGGGCGCGGACGTCTCGTACGAGCTCGACCGGCCGGGGATGATCGGCTTCGTGCCGCAGGGATGGCTGCACTTCATCCAGAACACCGGCAAGGAGCCGGCGCGGGTGGTGATCGCCTTCAGCGACGCATCGCCGGACGACGTGGACCTGTCGTGGGCGTTCGGCACCGGCGGCAAGGACGGCGCGCGGGTGCTGCAGGAGGTCTTCGGCCTGTCCTGGGCCGACGCGGACGTCAAGCAGACCTGGATCTCGCCGCCAGGGTGAGACCGGGTCGGCCCCCGAGCCCAGGACTGTGAGGTCGCCGCAACGGCTTCACGCCGTACTCGTTCACGGACGTCGACGGCGATGGAGCGCTTTCCCAGGTTGTCCGGCGCGCCGGGAAATGGATTCTTCCGTCCGGAGGTGCACCTGCGGCCTCTGGATTGTTCTGGCCAGCATTCCGGGAATGCCTTCATGACCACACCCGTTGCACCGGCCGCGCCGCCGCCGGCAGTGAGCTTCGAGCTGGCCCCGACTGCGGGGGAGCACCTGCGGGCGCTGCGGATGGCGCGGCGGAACGGACACGCGCGTGCGCGGCAGCTCCGCCTGGTCCAGCAGGTGACGGCGGTGGTCACCGGCGCGCTGGCTCTGGGTATCTTTTTCCTGTATCGCGGCGGGTCGCTCGACACGATGCACTGGGTGCTGGCGGGTGCCCTGGTCGCGTTCTGTCTTTCGCCCCTTTTCACCCTCTCCCAGGTGCGGAGCAAGCGCCGCGCAGGCGAACCCCCCTCGCGCGTGACGCTGACGGAGAGCGGGGTGGAGGCCACGGACGCCCGCGGCAGCAGCACCGTACCGTGGACAGCCGTCCGCGACGTCGTCGAGACCGACGAGTTCCTGCTCTTTGACCTGGGCGTGGCGGGCGGCTTCTTCGTGCCGCTGAGGGTGCTGCGCGAGGCGGCGACGCTGGAGCGGGTGCGCGCGCTCATCGTGTGGGCACGCCAGGCGGCCGTGCGCGCGCAGGACGCCCCGCCGCCGGACCTGCAGGGGCCCGCGTTCGCCGTAGAGTTCGCGACGACGTTACGGGACGATTTCGCCGCCGCGATCCAGGTGTACTTCCGGTCGCGGCAGGGGAGGGTTACGACGGGAGGGACGATCGGCTCGTTCGTTTCCCTCTGGGTGCTGTTCCGCCTGCTGGGGCCCGTGAGCGCACGCGACACCCTGTACCTGCTGGTCACGCCGATCCTGTTCGTGCTCATCCTGGTGCCGGGCCTGGTCCTGGTGTCTCTGGCCCTGGGGCAGAGGAGGGTGCGCGGGGATCCCGTTCCACGCCGGATCGTGCTCGACGACGCGGGGCTCACGTATTCGATCGGCGGAGTCAGCGAAACGGAGCCGTGGGCCGCCATCCGCAGGGTGCAGCAGGCGGGCGGGCTGCTGCTGTTCTGGATCGGCGGGGGCCACGTGCGGTACCTCCCCCTGCGCGTGCTGTCCGCCGCGGGCGCCGAGGAGGCGCGCCGCATCATCCGCCGCCACGCGGGCGAGCGGGCGGTGCTGTGACTCCACGAACCTGCCTGCCCCAGGACGCGCGGTCGACGTCGATGGCCGGATCGAACGGACCGCCGGCACCGTCAACGGCCAGGGCCTGTGGAGAGACCCGCTCCCTGCTGAGCCGGCCGGCCTCCCTGTGAGACAATTCCGTCGTCGCGGGTTGCCGCGACGCCCGGGGAAGTGAATTATCCCGTCCGGAGGCTGCGCGCGCGGCCTCCGGATCGTTTGGGAGCCTGAAATCGAGCGCGGCATGGACGCTCCGGCGCGCCGCTTCGACCCATCTCATGTGACCTGCTGATGAAAGAGACCATCCGTATCGCCAGCGGCCAGGGCTTCTGGGGCGACCAGCTGGACGCGCCCAGACAGCAGGTGGAGGGCGGGCCGATCGACTACCTGATGCTCGACTACCTGGCCGAGGTCACCATGTCGATCATGCAGAAGCAGCGCAGCCGCAACCCGGCCGCGGGGTACGCGCGCGACTTCGTGCCGCTGATGGGCGAGATCCTTCCCGCCGTGGTGGAGCGCGGCATCCGCGTGGTGGCGAACGCCGGCGGCGTGAACCCGGGCGGCTGCCGCGACGCGGTGCTGGAGGAGGCGCGCAGGGTGGGCGTCGGCGGCCGCGCGCGCGTGGCGATGATCACCGGCGACGACATCCTGGAGCGGCTGCCGGAGCTGCTGTCGCGCGGGGTGGAGCTGAAGAACATGGAGACGGGCGAGCCGCTCTCCACCGTCCTGGACCGGGTGCAGAGCGCCAACGCCTACATCGGCGCGCGGCCGATCGTGGAGGCGCTGCGGCAGGACGCGCACGTGGTGATCACCGGGCGCTCGACGGACACGGCGCTGACCTACGCGCCCATGATCCACGAGTTCGGGTGGAGCGTGGACGACCACGACCGCATCGCGGCCGGCGTGGTGGCGGGGCACATCAACGAGTGCGGCGCGCAGGCCAGCGGCGGGAACCATCTCGTCGACTGGCGGAGCATCCCCGACCTGGCGAACGTGGGCTACCCCATCATCGAGGCGTCGCCGGACGGCTCGTTCGTGGTCACCAAGCACGCCGGCACCGGGGGGCGGGTGACCCGCGCGACGGTGAAGGAGCAGCTGGTCTACGAGATGGGCGATCCGCGGAGCTACATCACCCCCGACGTGGTGGCGGACTTCACCACCATCCGGCTGGAGGACGCGGGGCCGGACCGGGTGCGGGTGCACGGGGTGCGCGGCGGCCCCGCGACGGAGATGCTGAAGGTGAGCATCGCCTACAGCGACGGCTACAAGGCGGTGGGGACGCTCGTCTACGCCTGGCCCGACGCGGTGGAGAAGGCGCAGCTGGCGGACCGCGTGCTGCGCGAGCGGATGGACCGGCTGGGGCTGCGGTTCGACGAGGTGCTGACGGAGCTCGTCGGCTGGAACGCCACGCACGGGCCGCTGGCCGGGCCCATTCCCCGCGACCTGCCGGAGGTGACGGTGCGCTGGGGCGTGCGCGGGCAGGACCGGGCCGCCGTGGAGCGCTTCACCAAGGAGATCGCGCCCCTCGTCCTCGCCGGCCCCCCGTCGGTGACGGGCTTCGCGGGCGGCCGGCCGGCGGTGCAGGAGATCATGGCGTACTGGCCGGCGCTGATCCCCAAGCGGGAGATCGAGCCGGGGCTGAAGGTCGAGGTGGTTACTGCATGAAGTGCGTGAGTGCGTTAGTGCGTGAGTGCGTCAGTGAACTGCGAAAGAGCGAAG
>DATAAG010000101.1:0-4331 GCA_036260235.1 Longimicrobium sp. | reverse complement strand
ATTCCCGTGGGGCTGCTGACGCGTCCCGCTGGGTGAGAACAGAAGACAAGGATGGAACGGTGTCAGCACCGTCAGGAACTGTCAACGATCCTCCCGGTCTGATGTGTAAACGATCATCCCGGTTGCTCAGGGGTGATGGGGTGACGAGGATCGGCGCGGGCTGAGCAAAGAATCACGCGAGCGCAGGCGACTGGGAATCTACCGTCCAGACCGGGTGGCCCCCCGCCGGGGCTGGATCTCGCCCGTGCAATCCGCGAAGGCGGATTTCGCGATCTTCCAGCGGCGAATTATGCCCATTGCGAATCAATCCGGTAACTGCTTCCACCGGAGCTCGCCACCACGCTCCTGAGGTAGCGGATGCAGTCCGCGCAGGCGGACTTTGCGAATTTCCAGTCGCTCAGGCGCGGGCCCGGCGATTCCCGGTTTAGAGCCGCAATGGGCATCATTCGCTCCGCGGGCGGACGGCGCGCTGCCCGCTCAGAATCGCAGGCCCCCTCATTCGCTCCGGGGGAGGACGGCTGGATGGTGGCGGCGAGTCCGTTGTAATCGGCAGCGCGCTGGTTTAGCTTCATCCACCCCGCAGTCCGTGCCTCCGGAACGGCCTTCCCCCCGCGGTGCCCTCTGCCGGATTCCTCACCCCGAAGTGCTGGTCCGATGAGCATCCAACGGTCCCCCGCCGCTTCGGCCCACGCCCCGGAAGCGGCGCGCGGGGACGGCGCCGGCCGCGGGACGGGCGGCGCGGTGGGGCTGGACGGGGCCCTGGCCGGGGCGCTGTTCACGCAGTCGCCGTTCAGCATCGTCATCTACGACCCGGCCGGGCATCCGCTCGCGGTGAACCCCGCGTTCGAGCGGATGTGGGGCGTGTCGCTGGAGACGGCCCCCCCCGGCTACTCCGTGCTCACCGACCCGGAGCTGGAGCGGCAGGGGGCGATCCCCGCCATCCGCCGCGCCTTCCAGGGAGAGACGGTCATCACCCCGCCGGTGCGCTACGACATCTCGCAGGTGTCCACCGACGCCCGGGGCAGGGTTCTGTGGACGCAGGGCTACTTCCATCCCGTGTTCGACGCCGCCGGCACGCTGACGCACGTGGTGCTCACGCACCTGGACCTCACGGAGCAGAAGGAGGCGGAGCAGGCGCTGCGCGACCGCGAGGAGCGGCTGCGGCTGGCCCAGCGCGCGGCCCGCATCGGCACCTTCGACTGGCACGTGCCCAGCGGCCGCGTCACCTGGACGGAGGAGGAGGAGCGCCTGTTCGGGCTGCAGCCGGGGACCTTCGCCGGGACCATCGAGGCGTGGGGCCGCTACGTGCTGCCGGAAGACCTGCCGCGCATGCAGCGCGAGATGGGCGACACCATGGCCCGCCGCGAGCGCGAGATGGACTTCGCCTTCCGCATCCGCCGCCCTGACGGCGAGGTGCGCTGCATCGAGGGGAGCGCGGAGTTCCTGTACGACACGGACGGCGCGCCGCTGCGGATGGTGGGCGTGAACGTGGACGTGACGGAGCGGGTGCGGGCGGAGGAGGAGCGGCGGCGCAGCGAGACGCTGCTGCGCGAAATGGAGCGCATCGCCCGCATCGGCAGCTGGGAGTGGGACCTGGCGACGGACACGCTCTGGTGGTCCGACGAGCTGTACGTCATCTACGGCGTGGACCGCGCGTCCGGACCGCTGACCTTCGAGCGCTTCACGGCGCTGCTGCACCCGGAAGACCGGCCCATGGTGCAGCTGGCGGTGCAGCAGGCGCTGCGCGACGGCCAGCCCTTCGCCTTCGACCACCGGGTGGTGCGGCCGGACGGCTCCGTCGTGTACCTGCACGGCCGCGGCCGCGTGTTCATGGACGCGGCGGGGCGGCCGGTGCGGATGGTGGGGAGCGGACAGGACATCAGCGAGCGCAAGCACGCCGAAGAGGCGGTGCTGCGCGCCAAGGAAGAGGCAGAGGCCGCCAACCGCGCCAAGAGCGACTTCCTGGCGGTGATGAGCCACGAGCTGCGCACGCCGCTGAACGCCATCGGCGGGTATGCGGAGCTCATCGAACTGGGGGTGCGCGGGCCGGTGACGGAGGCGCAGCGGCAGGACCTGCACCGCATCCAGCAGAGCCAGAAGCACCTGCTGCGGCTGATCAACGAGGTGCTGAGCTACGCGCGGATGGAGGCGGGGGCCGTCTCGTTCGACCTGGCGGAGGTGAACGTGGCGGAGCGCGTGGGCGCGGCGGAGGCCATGATGCTGCCGCAGGCCAGCGCCCGCGGGCTCACCCTGGAGCGCTGCGCCTGCCCGCCGGAGCTGATGGCGCGGGTGGATCCCGAGCGGCTGCAGCAGATCCTGCTGAACCTGCTGAGCAACGCGGCCAAGTTCACCGCCCCCGGCGGGCGCATCGGCATGCGGGTGGAGGCGACCGAAGAGCGCGTGGCCATCCACGTGTGGGACACGGGGGTCGGCATTCCCCCGGAGAAGCTGACGACGGTGTTCGAGCCGTTCGTGCAGGTGGGGCGCGGGCTCAACAACCCGATGGAGGGGGTGGGGCTGGGGCTGGCCATCAGCCGCGACCTGGCCCGTGGCATGGGCGGCGACCTGGTGGCCGAGAGCCGGCCCGGCGCCGGCTCCACCTTCATCCTCACCATCCCTCGTGTGCTGCCGCACACCCACTGACGGGCCTCACACGGAGTCAACGGAGTCAGCGGAGTTCGTTCTACCGTGCCTCGGCCGAAAAGAATACCTCACGCAGAGTCAGCAGAGTGAGCGGAGTTTGGACCTGCACCATGAGACAACTCTGCTCACTCTGCTGACTCTGCGTGAGACCTTTTCTTTTTCTGGATCCGGTATCAGCCCATCAAACTGGAGAGCCGCCCATGAGCCCAAGCTTCCGCATCGCCGCCGCGCTCGCGCTCCTCATGCTGAGCGCATCCTGCGCCGTGAACGTGGAGGTGGACCGCGGCGGGAATCCGGAGGCGGAGGCGCGCGCGTTCATGGAGAGCTACGCGCAGGACCTGCGCACGGGGGCGCGGGAAGCCATCGCGGCCCGCTACGACCGGCGCGGCGCGTACCGGGTGGGCGGCGGCGAGAAGACACTGGAGCCGCTGGATTCCATCCGCGCAGGCTACACCGGCCGCTGGCAGCCGCCCACGGCCTTCGAGTGGCGCGACCTGTCGTACGAGGTGCTGGGCGACGACGCGGTGATGGTCGTCGGCCGTTTCGAGTGGACGGACCAGCGGGGCCGCGTGCTCCCCATGTCCTACACCGGTTTGCTGGTACGCCAGGACGGCGAGTGGCGCATCCGCCTGGAAGACGAGGATCTCTCCGCCAGCGTGCTCCGCGACCTGCTGTGCCCGGCGGACACTACGCGCGGCTGACGCAAAGACGACAGCGGGCACAGAGCAGCGAGAGGCAGAACAGCGGAGACGATCTCTGCTGCTCTGCTGCTCTGCGTGACAATCTGTTGTCGGTCTACCGGTCGCGGTCCAGCATGCTGCCCTCGTGCACGGCGTGCTCGCGGGCGGCGTCGCGGGTGGCCTCGTTGCGCTCAGACTTCTCGTACTCCTCGCGGATGCGCGCCATCATCTCGTCGCGCCGGTCGAAGAGGCGGCGCGGCGTGCGGGGGGCGTGGTTGTCCAGCGCGTACGCCGTCAGGATGGGCAGCGCCACGGTGGAATCCAGGTAGCACACCACGGCGTCCGGCAGCCGGTCCGGATCGATCTTCCCCCAGCTCACCGCCTCGGCCGGGGTGGCGCCGGAGAGGCCGCCGGTGTCGGGGCGCGCGTCGGTGACCTGCAGGAAGTAGTCGTGCCCGCGCTCGTCAATCCCCATCACCTCCTGGATCTGCGGCTCCGTCTGCAGCGCGAAGTTCTTGGGGCTGCCGCCGCCCAGGATCCAGATGGCGCTCTTGCCGCCGCTGCGCTTGGCCTCCAGCACGATGGCCGCGGTCTCGTTGACGTCGGCGTTCACGTCGAACATCAGCCGGTTCCCCTGCAGCGCCTTGGCGGCCACGTTCATCCCGATGGACGAGTCGCCGGGAGACGAGGTGTAGATGGGCACTGCGTGCTCGTACGCCGCCGCCAGCAGCGACTTGCGCCCGATCCCCAGCTCCTGCTCGCGGGCGGAGACGTACTTGCCGCACAGGTAGTGGAACTCCGCCGTGGACATGGGCCGCTGGAACTCGTCCGAGGCGATGATCTGCCGGAAGAAGGCGTCGGTGTCCAGCAGCACGGAGTAGTCGAAGAAGATGTCGTAGATGCGCACGACCTCCTCTTCGCGCAGCACCGTGTCGCTGATCTGCGGGCTGCCCTGGCGCAGCTCCAGCCCGATCCCGAAGTGCGTGTCGTGGTACAGGTTGGCGCCGG
>DATAAG010000100.1:0-2096 GCA_036260235.1 Longimicrobium sp. | reverse complement strand
ATCGCGCCTGGCGATCCTGCCCGCGGAGGAGGCGCGGACGCTCCTGGCGTACGGGAGCGGACCGGCGTGCGAGGACGGGGGCGGCGTCGCGGTGCACCGCCTCTTCGCGGCGCAGGCCGCGCGCACGCCGGGCGCGACGGCAGTCCTGTTCGAGGGGGAGTCGCTCACCTACGCCGAGCTGAACGCGTACGCCGACCGTCTCGCGCTGGAGCTTCGGAGCCGCGGTGTCAAGGCGGGGACTACGGTCGCCGTCTGCCTGGCGCGCGGCACGGGCTCGGTCGTCGCGCCGCTGGCGGTCTGGAGGGCGGGAGGCGTCTATCTCCCGCTCGACCCGAGCTACCCGGCGGAGCGCCTGTCCTTCCTGCTGCACGACTCCGGTGCTTCGCACGTGCTGACGGAGTCCAGCGTCGCCGACGTGCTCCCGGAGTACGAGGCGGAGGTGGTGCTGATGGACGGGCCGTCCCTACCGCCGGCCTCTTCCCCCCTTTCGGGGAAAGGGGAGCACGACCTGGCGAGCGAGCCGGGTGGGAACGACCTGGCCTACCTGATCTACACGTCGGGATCGACGGGCACGCCCAAGGCTGTGATGGTCGAACACGGCCAGCTCGCGCACACGCTGAGCGGGGCGCTGGAGGTCTTCGGCTTCGGCGCGGACGACGTGGTGCCGGCGCTCGCCTCGGTCGCTTTTGACATCTCGCTGCTGGAGATGCTGGCACCCCTGCTGGCGGGCGGCGCGACGCGCGTCGTTGCGCGCGAGGTGGTACCCGACGTGGAGGCGCTAGCGGACGCCCTGGCGGACGTGACGGTGCTGCACGCCGTTCCCGCGCTGATGCGGCAGGTGGTGGAGGTGGTGCGTAATGGGCGGATGCTGCCCAGGACGCGGCTCCTGCTGGTGGGTGGGGATACGGTGGCGCCCGACCTGCTGGAGGACATGCGCGAGCTTTTCCCAGCGGCGGAGACGCGCGTTCTCTACGGGCCGACCGAAGGGACGATCATCTGCGCGACGTATGCCGTGCCCGCGGAGGGTGCGGTCGCCGGGCACCCGCTCGGGCGGCCCCTCCCGGGAGTGCACCTGGCGGTCCGCGGCCCGCGCGGTGAGATGGCGCCGGTCGGGGTGCCCGGCGAGGTGTGGATCTCGGGCGGAGGGGTCGCACGGGGCTACCTCGGCCGGCCGGAGCTGAACGCCGAGAAGTTCATCGACGCCGGGACGGAGCGGGCCTACCGTACAGGCGACCGCGCCCGCTGGCGCCCGGACGGCGTGCTGGAGTTCCTGGGGCGCACCGACGAGCAGGTCAAGGTGCGCGGCTTCCGCATCGAGCCCGGTGAGGTGGAAGCGGCGCTGCGCGAGCAGCCTGGCGTCCGGGAGGCCGTCGTGCTGGCGCGGCAGGACGCCCCCGGCGAGCGGCGGCTGGTCGCCTACGTCGTCCCGAAGGCCGCCGGCGAGCTGCCGGACGACGCGGAGAGCGCGGCCGAGCAGGTGGCCGGGTGGGAGACGCTCTTCGACGACACGTACGCGCAGGAGGAGGGGGAGGAAGATCCGACGCTGCGGCTGAAGGGCTGGAACAGCAGCTACACGGGCGAGCCGATCCCGCGCGAGGAGATGCGGGAGTGGGTCGAGCGCACGGTGGAGCGCATCCTGGCGCTGCGTCCGGAGCGGGTGCTGGAGATCGGGTGCGGGACAGGGCTGCTGCTGTTTCGCGTGGCGCCGCACACGCGGGCCTACCACGGGACCGACTTCTCGGGGGTGGCGCTGGAGCACGTCCGCCGGCATCTGGCGGGGCTGCCGCAGGTTTCGCTCTCCGAGCGCGAGGCCGACCGGCTGGACGATTATGCGGGGGCGGGGTTCGACCTGGTGGTCATCAACTCGGTCGCGCAGTACTTCCCGGACGTGGACTACCTGCTGCGCGTGCTGGAGGGCGCTGCGGCAGCGCTGCGGGCGGACGGGCGGATCTTCGTGGGGGATGTGCGCAGCCTGCCGCTGCTGGGGGCGTTCCACGCCTCGGTGGAGCTTGCACGCGCACCGGAGGGTCTGCCGGCCGGGCAGCTGCAGGCGCGGGTGCGGCGGGGGATGGCGGAGGAGCAGGAGCTGCTGCTCG
>DATAAG010000099.1:0-8890 GCA_036260235.1 Longimicrobium sp. | reverse complement strand
GCTGCACCGCAGCTTGCGGTGCAGCGCCGTCTTCGTCATCCGTCCGCGGCAGGTCAGCCGTCGATCCCGCAGACGGCCTCGCCCGGGTTCGGGCAATCGCCGGGGGGATCCGTCGGGGGCGGCTCCTCACTGCCGTCGTCGATGGTCCGCGTCACGTTCATCGGACCGAGCTCGTTCTCCACGTGGCCGATCCAGCTGAAGATGAACTCCGTCCTGGCGGTGTTGGCTCCCCACTGGATGCCGAACAGCGTCACCTGCACGGGATCCCACCAGTAGAACACCGGCGACCCGCTGTCGCCCCCGTCGGCGCCGGCATTCACGACGTACTGGCACAGCATGGTGTACGACGTGTTCTGCACGTTCGCGTTGTAGCAGGTGCGGGTGATGCGCCCCGTCGTCCACCCCGTCCTGAGGCCGATCTTGTCCACGGTCTGGTTCAGGATGGGATTGGTCCAGCGCTTGGCGGTGATGGCGAAGCGGGGGTTGGCGGCGTCGATGGTCAGCGACCCCGTGTACTGCCCGCGCCCGGTGGTGCGGGCGATGGACCCGAACTCCCAGGGCGCGGCCGCATCGTAGGCCACGTACGCTGCGTCGCTGTAGCGGCACAGCCGGCCGGACGGGCACGCCGAGTTCGAGATCGAGTTGAAGAACGGCGGGTCCTTCACCTCGGTGCCGATGAAGAGCCCGCTGGCGGTGGTCGGCTGGTAGTACAGCGAAGGCCTCACCGAGCCCCGCACGTCGGTGCAGTGCGAGTTGGTGATGAAGCCGCGCTGGCCGTTGAAGAGGTCCGCGTTGAAGCCGAGGGTGCACGGGATCCCGCTGAACGAGATCTGCAGCCCGCCCTCCAGCGGCCGGTTGTAGTCCTGCAGGGTCGCGGTGAAGTGGAACGGATCGGCCTCCTCCACCACCACGGCCGCGGAGGGGATCGCGAGCTCGGCCAGCCGGGCCAGCGCGCGGGCGCGGCCGCCGGCGTCCTCCACGCCGATGGTCAGCCGGTTGCGCGCCTCGTCGATGTCCGTGAACACCACGCCGTCCAGCGCGAGCACGGCGGGAAGCCGGTCCGCCCACGCCTTGAGCTCGTCGAAGCCGAAGTCGGCCCCGACGAAGCGCATCCCCTGCCCCTCGCCCGACGCGGCGAAGGTGCGCGCCAGCACCGCCTGCGCGCGCCCGCGCTGCGCCAGGTCCTTGAGGCGCACGACGGGCGTCTCTCCGTCGTAGTAGTAGCCGCCGAAGCCGGGGATCTCGCGGGCCAGGTCGGCGAACTCGTCGTCCAGCGAGCGGTGGCGCCCCTGGGCACGGGGGTTCTCCGCCGCGGTGAAGGAGGGATCCTGGGAGCCGGTAGGTGGCTCGATGGTGTCGGCGCAGGCCGCCGCCAGGAGGAAGACCCCGGCAAAAAACGGCCTGGCCGCGCGTTGTGTTGCTAGCATGTCTCTGCCCTTGTGGTACGGGGATCGGGTCGCCTGCCGCGAACCGGACGGGAATCGCCGCTGACGAAACCCGGTTCTCGCAGGGGTGGGGCGCGTGCAGCGGCTCCACGCGCATCGGAAGCGAATCCGGGGAACCACGGCCGGGGCAGCCGCGGGCCGAGCACGACCCACCAGCCAGCGCCGGCTGGTGAAGCCGCGCAGATCCAACTTCCTGCCGTAGCCCCGCGCCCCGGCTTCATACATCCAAGTTCTCTATGAAACAGAGTACATAGAGGTTCTATGTATGTCAACGTGTGTCCATTCGTCTCACGCGTTCTGTCGGGAGGTGGTTCTGCTTCGGGCAGGTGCAACGACAAACGTTCAAGGTCCGCCGATCGGGATACCCGGCCGGACACGGGCACAAAAACGGGGCCCGTCCGCGATGGACGGGCCCCGTGCCGCGGCTGGAGACGCCCGGGCTCAGCGGCCGGCGACGCGGCGCTCGCGAATGCGGGCGGCCTTGCCGCGCAGGGCGCGCAGGTAGTACAGCTTGGCCCGGCGCACCCGGCCCTGCCGCACCAGCTCCACGCTGCCGATCATGGGCGAGTGCAGCGGAAAGGTGCGCTCCACGCCAACGCCGCCGGACAGCTTGCGGACCTTGAAGGTCTCGTTGATGCCCCCGTGCTTGCGCGCGATGCAGACGCCCTCGAACGCCTGGATGCGCTCCTTGTCGCCCTCGCGCACCCGCACGTTCACGCGCACGGTGTCGCCGGGGCGGAACTCCGGGATGTCGCTCCGGAGGTACTCCTTCTGGGTCTCGATGAACGGGTGCATCTCTCGTGTCCTTTCAGATGTCTACGTAGTGGAGAGGTCGGGCCGGCCGCCCTCCATCAGCGGCATACGAGCGCCGACGTCTACTCGTGGTCCGGATGCTCCCAGAGCTCCGGTCGCCGTTCGCGCGTGAGCCTTTCGGCCTGCTCGCGCCTCCAGGCGGCGATCCTGGCGTGGTCGCCCGAGAGCAGGATCTCGGGCACCCGGTGGCCGCGGTACTCCACGGGCCGGGTGTACGACGGCGCGCTGAGCGTGCCGTCGTAGTGGCTGTCGGTGGACGCGCTCTCGTGGTCGGAGATGGCGCCCGGCAGCAGCCGTACGATGGCGTCCAGCATGGCCAGCGCGGGAACCTCGCCGCCGGAGACGATGAAGTCTCCCAGCGACAGCTCCTCCGTGGCCAGGTGCTCCGCCACGCGGTGGTCCACGTCCTTGTAGTGCCCGCACAGGAAGGTGATCTCCTCCTGCAGGCTCAGCCGGACGGCGTCGTCGTGCCTGAACCGCCGTCCCCGCGCCGACATCAGCAGGACCGGCCCCCGCGGGCGGTCCGCCCCCTCCGGCGCCAGCGACTCCACCGCCTCCCAGAACGGCTCCGGCTTCATCACCATCCCCGCGCCGCCGCCGTACGGCAGGTCGTCCACCGTCTGGTGGCGGTCATGGGTAAAGTCGCGCAGCTGCACCAGGTTGTACGTCACCAGCCCGGCCGCCGCCGCGCGGGCGGGAATGCTGAGCCCCAGCGGACCGCGAAAGAAGTCCGGGAACAGCGTGACGACGTTGACGCGCAGCGTCACAGCTCCAGCAGCCCCGCGGGCACGTCCAGCTCCAGCACCTTCTCGGCCGTGTCCACCCGGCGGATCATCTGCCGGACGAAGGGGATCAGCAGCTCCCCGGACCGCTCGCGGCGCACGCTCAGCATGGGACCCGCGGGCGCGTCGTACACCTCGCCCACGGTGCCGATCTCCCCCTCCGCCTCCGTGACCACCCGCATTCCCAGCAGGTCGTGGTAGAACACCTCGTCCTCGTCCGGGGGGGCGGCCTGGTCGCGGGGGATGAGGAGCGTGCGCCCCCGCAGCTCGTCCAGCGCCGGGGTGCGGTGCCCGTGCTCCGCCGTCTTCACCAGCATCCCGCCCTTGAAGGCGCGTGCCCGCTCGATGGTGAGCACCTGGTCCGACGGACGCCCCTCGCCGTCGCCCAGGACCAGCGCGCGCCCGGCGGCGAAGACCGCGTCGGGGCGGTCCGTCTCCAGCCGGACGAAGAGCTCGCCCTTGATGCCGTGCGGCTTCTGGACCGTGCCGACGATCAGGTGCTCCGGCGCCGAGTCCGCCATCCCCCGGCCCCGCGGATCAGCCCTGCGGCTCGTCCGAAGCCGGCTCGGTGGCCTCGGCGTCCGGGGCGACCGGCGTGTCGCCCGCCGTCGCCTCGTCGGCTCCCGCCGGGGCGGTGGCCTCGGCCGTGGGCTCCGTCGCCTCGGCCTCGACGGCCACGGCGTCGCCCGCCGTCGCCAGGTCCGAGCGCGCCTCGGGGGCAGCGTCCGCCGCCGGGGCAGCCTCGTCCGCGCCGCCGGAGACGCGCTCCGCCACGGTCTCCACCACGTCGCGGGCCGCGTCGGCCACCGCCGCGGCGGCGGAGGCCACGGCGCCCGCGGCGGCCGCGGCTGCGCCGGACACCGCCTTCCCCGCCTTCTTCGCCGCGCCGGTCACCGCCGTCGCGGCCTCGGCCACGGCGGAGGGCTGGTCGGTGTACACGCCCGCCTTGCGGAAGAGCGACTGCACCGTGTCGGTGGGCATGGCGCCCTTGGCCATCCACTGGAGCGCGCGGTCCCGGTCCACGACGAGGGTCGCCGGCTGGGTGGTGGGGTTGTAGTGGCCCACCTTGGCCACGAAGCGGCCGTCGCGGGGCATGCTGCTCTCGGCGACGACGATGCGGTAGTGCGGGGCCTTCTTCCGGCCCATGCGGCGAAGACGGATCTTCAGTGCCATCGTTCTGGTTCCTCGTGTGGATCGGGTTGCGTCCAGGGAGCCGGCGCACTGCCGGAACCCGGACGATCGAGTGAAAAGTGCGTGAGTGCGTCAGTGCGTGAGTACGTCAGTTGTTCACTCACGCACTCACGCACTCCGCACTTACGCACTCTATGCCCTCGGCATGCCGCCTCCGAACGGCAGCTTCGGGAAACCGCCGCCGCCGCGGGGCATCATTCCCTGCAGCGACTTCATCTGCTTCATGAACTTCTGCATCTCCTTGAACTGCTCCAGGAGACGGTTGATCTCGCTCACCGGGCGGCCGCTCCCCCGGGCAATGCGGGCGCGGCGGGGGCCGTTCAGCATCTCCGGGCGCTTCCGCTCCTGCCTGGTCATCGACAGGATGATCGCCTCGATGTGCTTCATCCGCTGGGGGTCCACCTTGACGTTCTTCAGCATCTTGCTGTTCACGCCCGGCAGCAGCCGCAGCAGGTTCTCCAGCGGGCCCAGGTTCTGGAACTGGCGGAGCGCGATGAGGAAGTCCTCCAGGTCGAAGCGCCCGGTGCCCATCATCTTGCGCTCGAGCTTCGCCGCCTCTTCCTGGTCGAAGGAGCGCTGCGCCTTCTCCACCAGCGCCACCACGTCGCCCTGCTGCAGGATGCGGCCGGCCATGCGGTCGGGCGCGAAGTCCTCCAGCCCGTCCAGCTTCTCCCCCACGCCCAGGAACTTGATGGGCTTGCCGGTGACGCCGTAGATGCTGAGCGCGGCGCCGCCGCGGGCGTCGCCGTCCATCTTCGTGAGCACCACGCCGGTCACGTCCAGGGCCTCGTCGAAGCCCCTGGCCACGTTCACCGACTCCTGGCCGATCATCCCGTCGGCGACGAAGAGGATCTCGTGCGGCTTGAGCACCTCCTTCAGGCGCCGCAGCTCGTCCATCAGCTCCTCGTCGATCTGCAGCCGGCCCGCGGTGTCGAAGATGACCACGCGGTCGCGCTCGCTCCGCGCCAGCTCCAGCGCGCGCCGGGCGATCCCCACGACGTCCCTGGAGCCCGGCTCGGCGTACACGGGGACGCCCACCTGCTCGCCCAGCGTCTGCAGCTGCTCCACGGCGGCGGGGCGGTAGACGTCGCACGCCACCATGCGCGTCTGGCGCATCTCGCGCTTCATCCGCCGCGCGATCTTGCCGGCCGTGGTCGTCTTACCCGACCCCTGCAGCCCCACCATCATGATCACGGTGGGGGGGATGGGCGCCAGCGCCAGGGAGACCTTGCGCTCGCCCAGCATGGCCGTCAGCTCCTCGTGCACGATCTTCACGAGCTGCTGGCCCGGAGAGACCGCCTTGAGGACGCGCTCGCCCAGCGCCTTTTCCTCCACGCGCTTCATGAAGTCGCGCGTGACCTGGAAGTTGACGTCCGCCTCCAGCAGCACGCGGCGAATCTCGCGCAGCCCCTCGCGAATCATGGGCTCCGTGAGCACGCCGCGCTGCCGCAGGCCGCTGAGTACGCCTTCGAGCTTGTCGCTTAGCTGGTCGAACACTGCGTCGCCGTTCGCATAAGCCGAAACGCCGCCCTGCCGGTGGCCCCGGCGGAGCGGGAGGTGCAAAGCCCAATAACTTACAAGCACACCGCCGGTTGGACAACCCTCGCCGGCCACTTCTCCTTTCCCCCGCCCCGCCTCCTCCACTCCCCGATCGCGCCGGCCGCGCCACCTCCCGCACAGCCGTGCACGCCCGGGGCGGATTTTGTCCCGTAGCGCGCGAGGCGCCACGGCGGATAGAGTGTTTGCTCTGCTCACCTTTCTCTTGCTTCCATACGCCAAAACGTATAAGATCGAGGTGCCGATGAGCGACGCGCTCGAGGTGGAGACCACGGAGTGGTTTGAAGAGGAAGTGCTGGCGTTGCCCGGGCCGGACCAGAACCGAATCAATCGCCGGCTGCGCGGGCTCCCGCGGAAGGGGTGGAATGCCGCGATTCGGGATGGGACGGTAAGCCCATTGCGTGACGGCATCCACGAATTGCGGATCATGGGACGCGGATCGGCCTACCGGATCCTGTTCTTCCTGATGCCGGGCCGCACTCCACGCCTGGTGGTGCTCACCACCTGTGCGACGAAGGAGCTGATGAAGAAGAGGCAGCGGATGGACGCGGAGATCGAGCGCGCGAAGTGGCGGCGCGCGCTGTGGATGGAACAGCAGAAGCGGAGGACCGATGAAAGGTGATCGGACCCTGGACGAGTTCATCGCCGAGCAGCTCAAGGATCCGGAGTACGCCAGGATCCACGCGATCGGCCAGCCGTTCGCGAACCTGGCGCTGAACGTCTGGGCGTATCGTACGACGGCGGGGATGACCCAGGAGCAGCTCGCCCGGGCGGCGGAGATGAGCCAGCCCCGGATCGCCAACATCGAGCAGGACGCGTCGAACCCCACGCTGATGACCATCTCGCGCATCGCCGTCGCGCTGGGGGTGACGGCGGACCGCCTGCTGGCGGAGCCGGAGGAGTGGCGGCTGGCGCAGGCGCGCGCGGCGTACGACACGGGAACGGCCCCGGGTCTCACGGCGAAGCCCGCGCGGCGGCGCAAGACGGCCTAGGCGGCTGCGGACCGGAACGAGGAGGAGACGATGCGGATCGAAGCGAGGCTGCGGGAGCTGGGTCTGGTGCTGCCGGAGCCGTTCCAGAGCCCCACGGGGCGGCCGTACCCCTTCTCCTGGGTGCGGGTGCGGGGGAACCGCGCGTACGTCTCGGGCCACCTGCCGCTCGCGCCGGACGGCTCGCTGGCGGAGCCGCGGGGAAAGGTGGGCGCGGAGGTCACCCCCGAGCAGGGCACCCGGGCCGCGCGGCTGGCGGCGCTCGCCGCCATCGGCAGCCTTCAGCGGGAACTCGGAGACCTGGACCGCGTGACGGCGTGGCTGCGCGTGTTCGGGATGGTGAACGTGGCGCCGGGGTTCACGCAGATCGCCGGCGTGGTGAACGGCTTCTCGGAGCTGCTGATCGAGGTCTTCGGCCCGGAGGTGGGCGGGCACGCGCGCTCCGCCGTGGGGATGGCGGAGCTGCCGTTCGGCGTGGCGGTGGAGATCGAGGCGGAGGTGGAGATCGACGGCGGCGCCTGATCTTGGGATGGCGGAGCCGGCCGAGCGCACGAGGGGGGGCGGATCGCGTGGATCCGCCCCCCTCGCTCGGGTTCGACGGGGCTGCGCTTCAGCCGTCCCGCCGGGTGGCCGCGCGGATGCGGGCGAGCCTGGCCGCCGCCTCCGCGGCACCGAGCATCCCCAGTTCCACGCGGCGCGCCAGCTTCTCCTTCACGACCTTCTCCAGCGGCTCGTCCGGGCACTTGGTCCACGCGCGGCGCCGCTGCCGGACCACGCGCGACTCCACGTCGTCCATCCGCTCCACGTCCAGTCCTGCGCCGGGGACGAACGCGGTGCGCGCCAGCCGGCGCTCCAGGCGGCTGCGCAGCCGCTTGTTGCGGGCGATGTTCCTGCGCGACGACTTGCTGTTCTCGCCGTACGTGTTGCGCCGGTCGTGCAGATAGCTTTCGCGCTTCTTCTCCTGCGGCGTCTTGCGTTTCATCCTCGCATCCTGTCTCGGCCCAAGGCACCTGCGCAGGCAGGAGAACGATCGAACGCGCGCAGCCTGCACACACCGCCGACGAGGCAGGAGAGGGGCGGCCCGCCCCCCTCACGCACTCACGCACTCACGCACTCACGCACTCACGCACTCACGCACTCGCAGGCGTCGGCGCGGCAGGCTCTTCGACGTACGGCTCGCGCAGGTGCACGGGCTTGGACCTGGCCCGGGCGCGCAGGTTCAGCATCTCCACGAAGACCGAGAAGCCCATCGCGAAGTAGATGTACCCCTTGGGGATGTGGTGCCCCAGGCCGTCCGCCACCAGGGTCACGCCGATCAGCAGCAGGAACGAGAGGGCCAGCATCTTCACCGTCGGGTGCCGCTCCACGAAGTCGCTGATGGCGCCGGCGGCGACCAGCATCACCACGACGGCGATGACGACGGCCGCGACCATCACCTCGATCTGGTCCACCATCCCCACCGCCGTGATCACGCTGTCCAGTGAGAACACCACGTCCAGCAGCAGGATCTGCACGATGACGCCGGTGAACGAGGGCGGCACCTTCGCGGACGAATGTCCCTCGTCCCCCTCCAGGCGCGCGTGCATCTCGTGCACGGCCTTCCCCATCAGGAACAGGCCGCCGCACAGCAGGATGAGGTCGCGGCCGCTGACGGGGTGGCCGAGCGCGTGAAAGAGCGGATCGGTGAGCCGCACGATCCACGACAGCGAGAAGAGCAGCAGGAGGCGCGTGATGAGCGCCAGAGAGAGGCCGATGGTGCGCGCGCGCTTGCGCTGCTCCGGCGGCAGCTTGCCCGCCAGGATGGAGATGAAGATGACGTTGTCCACGCCCAGCACCAGCTCCAGCGCGAGCAGGGTGAGGAACGCGATCCAGACCTGCGGGTCGGTGAAGAGCTCCATGGCTTGCGGCACGTTCGGATGAGGGGATCGGCACGCGGCGGGCGGCGCCCGGCCGAACAATGTACGAATCGACGTGGAGCGCGTAGCTTGCACGAAAGAAGTGCGTGAGTGCGTGAGTGCGTGAGTGCGTGAGCTTGCGAGCCTTGGTATCGCGGCGCGGATTCCCACCCCCGCACTGACGCACTGACGCACTGACGCACTAACGCACTCACGCA
>DATAAG010000098.1:0-2682 GCA_036260235.1 Longimicrobium sp. | reverse complement strand
TGCGTGAGTGGGCCCGCACCGACTCCACTCACGCACTCACGCACTCACGCACTCACGCACTCACGCACTTTCACCCCCGCCCCGCATGACGAGCCCGCCACTCGACCCGCCCCCGCCCGACATCCTCCGCATGGAGGGGATCGTCAAGCGCTTCGCCGGCGCCACGGCCCTGGACCACGTGGACTTCACCCTCCGCCGCGGCGAGGTGCACGCGCTCGTCGGCGAGAACGGCGCGGGAAAGAGCACGCTCATCAAGATCATGACCGGCGCCTACCGCCGCGACGCCGGGCAGGTGTGGCTGGAGGGGCAGCCGGTGGACTTCAAGACCCCGGCCGACGCGCAGGCCGCCGGCGTCATCGCCGTGCACCAGGAGATCCACCTGCTCAGCTACCGCACGGTGGCGGAGAACGTCTTCCTGGGCCGCGAGCCGCGCCGCTGGGGGCTGGTGGACTGGGCGCGGATGCGCACCGAGACGGGCGAGCTGCTGCAGCGGCTGGGGCTGGCCATCGATCCCGCCGCCACGCTGGGCGCGCTCAGCACGGCGCAGCAGCAGATGGTGGCCATCGCCCGCGGCGTCTCGCTCGGCGCCAGGGTCCTCGTCCTGGACGAGCCCACCAGCTCGCTGGCGGAGCGCGAAGTCTCCATCCTCTACGACCTGATCCGCCAGCTGCAGGCGCAGGGGACGGCCATCGTCTACATCAGCCACCGCTTCGACGAGCTGTACGCGGTGTGCGACCGCGTCACCGTGCTGCGCGACGGCAAGCTGGTGGGCACGCGCGACCTGGCGGGGCTGGAGCGGCTGGACCTGGTCTGCCTGATGCTGGGCAAGGCGCGCGACGAGCTGCGCCAGGGCACCACCGCCTTCGCGGGCCCCGCCCCCGAGGCCGTGAGCGCCACGCCGCTGCTGCGCTGCGAGGGGCTGCGGCGCGGGCAGAAGCTGCGCGGCGTCTCGCTGGACGTGCGCAAGGGGGAGATCCTGGGCCTCGCCGGGCTCCTCGGCTCCGGTCGTACGGAGACGGCGCGGGCCATCTTCGGCGCGGACCCGGCGAAGGAGGGGGTCATCCAGCTGGACGGCAGGCGCCTCGATCCCCGCACGCCGGACGACGCCATCGGCGCCGGGATCGCCTTCGTCTCCGAGGACCGCAAGGGCGAGGGGATCATCCCCGAGCTTTCCGTGCGCGAGAACCTGACCCTCGCCGCGCTCCCCACCCTCACCCGCGCGGGGATCGTCGATCGCGCGAAGCAGCGGGAGATCGTCGACCAGTTCATGCGCCGGCTGGGGATCAAGGCCACCAGCGCGGACCAGAAGATCAGCGAGCTTTCCGGCGGCAACCAGCAGAAGGTGCTGCTGGCCCGCTGGCTGTGCATGCACCCGGCCCTCCTCATCCTGGACGAGCCCACCCGCGGCATCGACATCGGCGCCAAGGCGGAGATCCAGGCGCTCATCAATGAGCTGGCGGGGACCGGGCTCGGCGTGCTGATGATCAGCTCGGAGCTGGAGGAGCTGGTGGAGGGGAGCTCGCGTGTGGTCGTCCTGCGCGATGGGCAGAACGTGGCCGAGCTGCGCGGCGACGAGATCTCGCAGCAGTCCATCATCCACGCCATGGCCGAGGGAAGCGCGGCCGCGGCCACCCCGGCGCTGGAGGGCTGAGCGATGGAAGCGACCGCGGCCGCGCGCCCCGCCGGCGCGGCGAGGACCGGGGGATGGTGGAGCTCGCTGGGCTCCACCGGGGGCGCGGTGATCGCGCTCGTCGTCCTGGTCGTCGCCAACGCCATCTTCACCCCCAACTTCGCCACCGCCGGCAACCTCTGGAACATCCTCTCCCAGCTCTCCACCACCCTGCTGGTGGCGGTGGGGATGACGTACGTGATCGCCACCGGCGGCGTGGACCTCTCCGTCGGCTCGGTGATGGCGATCTCCGCGGCCGTGGCGGCGGTCACGGTGGACCAGGGGCTCCTCGTCGCCATCCCGCTGGCGCTCCTGGCCGGGGTGGCCGTCGGGCTGCTGAACGGCGCCTTCATCTCGTACTTCAAGGTGCAGGCGATCGTCGTCACCCTGGCCACGCTGCTGGCGGGGCGCGGCCTGGCGCAGATCATCAACCGCGGCGGCGCGCTGCTCACCATCAACGACCCCGGGTTCCTGGCGCTGGGGCGCGGCTACCTGGGCCCCATCCCGGTGCAGGTGCTCATCGCGGCGGTCGTCGTGGCGGCGGCGCTCTTCCTCCTCCGCGCCACGCCCTTCGGCCGCTACGTGCTGGCGGCGGGGGGGAACCCGGCGGCGGCGCGGCTGGCCGGCGTTCCCGTGAACCGCACCGTGGTTTCCGTCTACGTGCTCAGCGGGCTGCTGGCGGGGCTGGCGGGGCTCATCGAGGCCAGCCGGCTGGGGGCGAGCGCCGCCGCCCGGATCGGTGCGGGGGCGGAGCTGGACGCCATCGCCGCGGTGGTGGTGGGCGGCACCCTGCTCAGCGGCGGGCGCGCCACCCTGGTGGGCACGGTGGTGGGCGCGCTGATCATGCAGGTGATCGCCACCAGCTTCAACATGCTGCTCATCCCCTATGCGTGGGCGCAGGCGTTCAAGGCGCTCATCATCCTCTTTGCCGTCTACCTGCAGCGCCCGCGGAGGGTCTAGTGGAAGCACGGGATCGGATCGGCGGCGGCTCCGGCCCCGCGGCGGTCGCCGTC
>DATAAG010000097.1:0-2240 GCA_036260235.1 Longimicrobium sp. | reverse complement strand
CGACAACAACCGGGACTTCTACGCCTCGACGCAGCGCGAGACGGAGAACATGAACCGGGTGATGTACCACCAGTGGTTCCCGCAGATCGTCTACAACCACCACCAGACGGGGCCCACGGGGACGGTGATGTTCGCGCCGCCGTTCCGCGACCCGTTCAACTACCTGTACGACCCCCTGGTGATCACCGGGATCGACATGGTGGGGAGCGCGATGCACAACCGCTTCATCGCCGAGCGCAAGCCGGGGGTGACCACGCGGCGCGGGGCCAACTATTCGACGTGGTGGAACGGCGGCCTGCGGACGACCACATACTTCCACAACATGATCGGCCTGCTGACGGAGACCATCGGCAACCCCACGCCGATGGACATCCCGTTCGTCCCCAACCGGCAGCTGCCCAGCAGCGACCTGGTCTCGCCGATCGCGCCGCAGCGGTGGCACTTCCGCTCGTCCGTCGACTACTCGGTCACGGCCAACTACGCGGTGCTGGACTACGCCAGCCGCTACCGGCCCACGCTGCTGATGAACTTCTGGCGGATGGGGCGCAACTCGGTGGAGCGCGGGCGGCGGGACAGCTGGACGACCTATCCCCGCCGCGTGGATTCCGTCCGCGCGGTGATCGCGGCGGAGCGGCAGGGGCAGCGGTCGGAGGGGAACGCCGTGATGAGCGCCGGCGGCCTCTTCGGCGGCGCGCCCAACCCGGAAGAGTCCGCGCGGTACCTGGCGCTGCTGCGGCGGCCGGAGTGGCGCGACCCGCGCGGGTACGTCATCCCGTCTGACCAGGCGGACTTCCCCACGGCCACGAAGTTCGTCAACGCGCTGCTGGAGAACGGGGTCGCCGTCCACCGCGCGACGTCGTCGTTCTCGGCCGGAGGGAAGACGTATCCCGCGGGCTCGTACGTGGTCAGGACGGACCAGGCGTTCCGCCCCCACGTGCTGGACATGTTCGAGCCGCAGGACCACCCCAACGACTTCCTGTACGAGGGCGGCCCGCCCATTCCGCCGTACGACAACGCCGGGTGGACGCTGGCGTACCAGATGGGCGTGCACTTCGACCGCATCCTGGAGGGCTTCGACGGGCCGTTCCAGCGCATCGACGCGTGGAACCTGCCGGCGCCGCGGGGGCACGTGATGGAGCCGCGGTGGAACCCGGCGGGCTACGTCCTTTCTCCGCGGCAGAACGACGCCTTCACGGCGGTCAACCGGCTGCTGGCGGCGGGCGTCCCCGTCTACCGCGTCACCCGCGGGGGGGAGCGCGGCGAGGAGGCGGGCGACTTCTGGGTGTCTGCCCGGGAGGTCCGCGGGCACCTGCAGTGGATGGCCGATTCGCTGGGGCTCACGGTGAGGGCGTCGCGCGAGCTGCCGCGCGGCGCGGTGCCCCTGCGTCCCGTGCGCATCGGGCTGGTGGACCGCTACGGCGGGCTGATGCCCAGCGGGTGGACGCGGTGGATCTTCGAGCAGTTCGGCTTTCCCTACTCCGTGGTCTTTCCGCCGGAGCTGGACGCCGGGAACCTGAACGCGAAGTACGACGTGCTGGTGTTCGTGGACGGCTCCATCCCGGAGCGCGACCCGCGCGGCGGCGCCATGGCGTCCATGCCCAACCCGGACGCCATCCCGCAGGAGCTCCGAGGGCAGCTGGGGAACGTGACCATCGAGCGCACGGTACCGCGCCTGCGCGAGTTCCTGGAGAACGGCGGCACGGTGCTCACCATCGGCGGATCGACGGTGCTGGCCCGCCACCTGGGGCTCCCCATCGAAGACCACCTGGTGGAGCCGGGGCAGGACGGCCAGCCGCGCCACCTGCCGCGCGAGAAGTACTTCATCCCCGGCTCGCTGCTGCAGGTAGCGGTGGACACCGACGCGCCGGTCGCGTGGGGGATGCCGGAGCAGGCGGTGGTGATGTTCGACGACTCGCCGGTCTTCCGCCTGGGCCCGGGCGCCGAGGCGGCGGGGATTCGCCGCATCGCCTGGTTCGACACGCCGGCGCCGCTGCGCAGCGGGTGGGCGTGGGGGCAGCAGTACCTGAACGGCGGCGCGGCGATCATCTCGGCACCGGTGGGGCGCGGCACGCTGTACCTCTTCGGCCCGGAGATCGCCTTCCGCGCCCAGCCGCACGGCACCTTCCGCTTCCTCTTCAACGGCCTCTACGAGTCCGTGACGGACGACGCGGCGCAGCGGCGGTAAGGCGACACCCAACGGAGACACACGAGCGGGGGCACGCGGCGTTCGCCGCGTGCCC
>DATAAG010000096.1:0-11730 GCA_036260235.1 Longimicrobium sp. | reverse complement strand
GGGTGCGTCCGCCGCGCGCGTAACCGGTTTCCGCAGGCACGTGGTGTCTACCCCATCTCGTTTCGATCGAATCGTCAAGCGGCTGCTGGCGCAGCGGCGCACGGAGCACCGGCCGGACGCCGCGCCCGGGCGCCGCGCGGCGGACTACGAGCCCATCCGCGGCTGGCGTCCGGCGCTGGTGATCGCCCTGGGGATCGCGCTCCTGGACTGGGGCACCAAGGCCGCGATCGCCGCCTCCATGCCCATCGGCCACTTCCGCGAGGTCATCGACGGCCGCGTGGCCTTCTGGCACGTGCGCAACCCGGCGATGATCCTGGGGCTGTGGGAGAACTTTCCCCTCGCCGGCCGCAAGGTGCTGGCGATCGTCGCGGGGGTGGTGGGGCTGCTGGTGCTGCTGCAGATCGTGGGGCGGGCGCACCGGCTGCCCGGCCACCACCGCCGCTGGGCGTGGGTGTTCGTGGGGCTGGTGCTGGGGGGGATGATGGGGAACCTGGGCGAGCGGCTCATCCACTGGGGCGTGACGGACTACCTCTCGCTGCGCTGGGCGACTACTGGCTGCCGCCGGGGAACGTGGCCGACATCGCGCTCTTTCTCTCCGTGCCGTTCGCCGTTCCGGTGATCGTCTTCGAGATGATGGGACGGGCGCGCCGCGGCCGCGGCACCGCACGGCCCATGCACCCCTCCGGCCCGGCGCCGCACGCCGCCTGAGCGACCGGCACGCGGCTGGCGGGGTACCGATGGGCGCGCCTATCTTGGGCGCGCCTTTTTTCGAATCCCGCAGCGTGTTGCGCGTCCCCGTGCCTGCCGCACGGGCAGGGATTCATCGCTACGTTCAGCATGAAGTGCGGTGGATGTCGATGGTCTCGGAAGCGAAGCGCCAGCGCCTTGTGCAGATCCTCCGCGAGTGCGGCTCCGTCGTCGTGGGCTACAGCGGCGGCGTGGATTCCGTGTTCCTGGCGCGGGTCGCGGTCGAGGTCCTCGGTGCGGGGAACGTGCTGGCGGTGACGGGGAAGAGCGACAGCATCGCCTCGTGGATGGAAGACACGGCGCGCGAGGTGGCGGAGCGCTTCGGCATTCCGTGGCTGGAACTGGAGACGCGCGAGATCCACGATCCCCGCTACGCCGCCAACCCCGGCAACCGCTGCTACTTCTGCAAGAGCGAGCTGTGGACGCGGCTGGCGGAGGTGGCGCGCGAGCGCGGGTTCACCGCCGTGCTGGACGGCAGCAACGCCGACGACGTGGGCGACCACCGGCCGGGCGCGGTGGCCGCGGCGGAGAACGCGGTGCGCTCGCCGCTGCTGGAGGCGGGGCTCACCAAGGCGGAGATCCGCGCCTGGTCGCGCGAGCTGGGACTCCCCACCTGGGACCAGCCCGCCGCGCCCTGCCTGGCCAGCCGCATCCCCTACGGCATCGCGGTCACGCCGGAGCGGCTGCGGCAGGTGGAGCAGGCGGAGTTGGGGCTGCGCGCGCTGGGCTTTCGCGATTTTCGCGTGCGGCACCACGAGGGCCTGGCGCGGCTGGAGGTGCAGCCGTCGGAGATCGGCCGGGTGGCGGAGCACCGCGGCGCGATCGGGCGGGCGCTGCGCGCGGCGGGGTTCCGGCGCGTGCTGATCGACCTGCAGGGCTACCGCCGCGGCTCGCTGAACGAGGGGTTGGCGGGGGCGCAGCTGGTGCAGCTGGGGGCGTTTGGGTGAACGGGGCATGACGATGGACGATCCACGCATCGCGCAGGCGGAGCGGGTGCTCGCCGGGCACGGGGTGGCGGCGGAAGTGTCGATCGAAGGACACGAGCGCGAGATCGCGGCGGTGCGCGTGCCGGAGGATGCCTGGGCGCGGATGCTGGGCGAGGACGGCGCGGCCATCGCCGCGGAGGTGAAGGCGCTCGGCTTTCGCTACGTGGCGCTGGACCTGGACGTCGCCGGCAACGGCGGATAGGCGTGGACGACGTCGTCTACCTGGACTACGCGGCCACGTCCGCCGTCCGCCCGGAGCCGGTGGTCGAGGCGGTCGCGCGGTACCTGCGCGACGTGGGCGCCACCCCCGGCCGCGCGGGGCACCGGCGCGCGGTGGAGGCGGGGCGCATCGTCCTGCGCTGCCGGCGCGCGCTGGCGGCCCTCTTCAACGTCCCCGGCGATCCCGGCCGCGTCACCTTTCACCTGAACGCCACGCACGCGCTGAACGCCGCGCTCTTCGGCCTGCTGCGGCCGGGGGACCGCGTGGTGCGCACGAAGTACGACCACAACGCCGTCCGCCGCCCCGTGGTGGCCCTGGCGCAGCGCGGCGTGCAGGCGGTGGTGCTGGAGGGCGACGCGCACGGCGGCATCAGCATGTTCGAGGTGGAGCACGCGCTCAGGGGCGCGCGGCTCCTCGTGATCACCCACGCCAACAACGTGATCGGGAACGTGCTGCCGGTCGCGGAGCTGGCGGAGCGGGCGCACGCGGCGGGCGCGCTGGTGCTGGTGGACGCGGCCCAGTCCGGCGGCCACCTGCGCATCGACGTGCAGGCGATGGGGATCGACCTGCTGGCCTTCACCGGACACAAGGGGCTGCTGGGGCCGCAGGGGACCGGCGGACTCTGGGTGCGCGACGGCGTGGAGCTGCCTCCCCCCTTCTTCGGTGGGACGGGAGGCGACTCGGACTCGCCGGACATGCCCGCGCTGCTGCCGGACCGGCTGGAGGCGGGGTCGATGAACGGGCCCGGGATCGCCGGGCTGCTGGCGGGCGTGGAGTGGCTGATGGAGCATGGAGTCGATGCGATCCACCAGCGCGAATCCGCGCTGAAGCAGCGGCTGCGGGACAGGCTGAACGCCATTCCCGGCGTGGCGGTACAGAGCTCCGGGAACCCGGACGGCGCCGGCATCGTGACGATCACGATCGACGGCGTGGACGCGGCGGAGGCGGCGCTGCAACTGGACCGCGAGCACGGCGTGCTGGTGCGCGCGGGGCTGCACTGCGCGCCGGAGTCGCACGTGCTCCTGGGGACGGAGCGCACCGGCGCCGTCCGCTTTTCCGTCGGCTGGGCGACCACGGAGGGCGAGGTGGACCGGGCCGCCGAGGCGGTGGCGCGGATCGCGGAAACAAACGGCAGACGGGACGGGTAGCTGAGCGTCCGCCGTCCACCGGACGGGACAGGCCAGGTCGAGCAGGCCTCCAGGGAGGGAATGAATTCGCCGCTGGAAACTCGCGAAGTCCGCCTGCGCGGACTCGAGCAGGCGGAGTGTCGGGGGGAAGGCGGAGATCAGGAATGAGCGAGCGTGAGAGATAAAGGGGGAGCGATGGCGCGGCGTGGAGTGATCGGAAAGTTGTTCCTGCTGGTGGTGCTGGCGGCGCTGGCCGCCGGGGCGTGGACGTTCCGCGGGCTCATCCCGGGCCCCTGGCAGCGCGACCGGGTACACGTCGAGGTGTCCGAGGCCGCTGCGGAGGCGGCGGAGCGCAAGCTGGAGCGGCTGCGCACCGAGGGCGACACGGTGCACATGAGCGGGGTGGAGTTCACCAGCTACATCCGCTTCCGCATGGCCGACCGCTTCGCCACGGGCGACGTGGAACTGCCCGTGGTCACCTTCGAGGGGCAGACGGTGAAGGTGGCGGGTCGCTTTCCCAAGGACCGCATTCCCCCGGCGCAGCTGAGGCAGCTGGGGCGCGGCGCGGACTTCGTTCCCGACACGGCGGACGTGGGGGTGGACGGCACGCTGCGGATGCTGGCGCCCGGCCGCGCCGCACTCAAGGTGCAGTCCGCCTCGTTCGCGAAGATCCCGGTTCCGCGCGAGCGCTACCTGACCGTGCTGGACCGCTTCGGCGGGATGGACGAGCCCGGCCTGGAGCGTGACGAGGTGGCGTTCCAGCTGCCCCCCGGCGTGGGCGAGGCCCGCGTGGAGAACGGGATGCTGGTGCTGGCGCCGGCGCCGCGGTGATGGAGTGATGGAGTGATGGGCGCGGTGGCGAGTGCCAGCCGCCCCCATCCGGGCTCGCATTACTCGCCCACCTTCCCCCAAAAACCCCTGGGGGAAGGTTGATGCAGGGGGGGGCCGAGGCGCGGGGCGGGCCATCATCACGGGCGAGTGATCACGCGGCGCCTCCCTCGGAACGACAGCTTTGAGCAGGGGATGGAGTGCTCCCCCTCTCCCGCACACGCGCGGACCTGGCGGGCGCATGGACGGTTGCCGTGCGGGAGAGGGAGCCGGGGGGTGAGGACCCCAGCGCGGTACCGGCCGCCCGTCTGTCCGCTCAAGGCAGTTACCGATCATCAACAACACAAGACAGGCCACACCCATGGCACGCATTCTGGTCGTAGACGACGAGGAAGGCATCCGGCGCGTCCTGCACCAGCTGTTCGAATACGAGGACCACGACGTGCGCTCCGCGGGCGGCGGCGGCGAGGCCATCGCCATCTACCAGGAGTTCCACCCCGACGTCACCTTCCTGGACGTGAAGATGGCCCGGATGGACGGCCTGGAGGCGCTCACGAAGATCCGCGAGCACGACCCCTCCGCCGTCGTGGTGATGATCAGCGGACACGGGACCATCGACACGGCCGTGGAGGCCACTCGCCGCGGCGCGTACGACTTCCTGGAGAAGCCGCTGGACACGGACCGGCTTCTCGTGGTGCTGCGCAACGCGCTGCAGCAGCAGGGGCTGGTGCAGGAGAACGCGCGCCTGCGCGGCGAGATCGAGAGCCGCCACCAGATCGTGGGGCGCAGCTTCGCGCTGCGGCAGGTGCTCGATCGCGTGGAGAAAGTGGCGCCCACCGACGCGCGCGTGCTCATCACCGGCGAGAACGGCACGGGCAAGGAGCTGGTGGCCCGCGCCATCCACCGCCTGAGCCCGCGGGCGGAGAAGGCGTTCATCGAGGTGAACTGCGCGGCCATCCCGTCAGAGCTCATCGAGAGCGAGCTCTTCGGGCACATGAAGGGCTCGTTCACCGGCGCGCACGAGGACCGCGCCGGCAAGTTCGAGCTGGCGGACGGCGGCACGCTCTTCCTGGACGAGGTGGGCGACATGTCGCTGCAGGCGCAGGCCAAGGTGCTGCGTGCCCTGCAGGAGGGGATCGTCACGCGCGTGGGCGGCGCCAGGCCGATCCAGGTGGACGTGCGGGTGCTGGCGGCGACGAACAAGGACCTGGAGGACGAGATCAAGAACGGCCGATTCCGCGAGGACCTGTACTACCGGCTGAACGTGATCCCCCTGCACGTGCCGCCGCTGCGGGAGCGGCGCGACGACATCCCCATGCTGGTGCGGCACTTCGTGCAGGCGTACGCGTCGGAGGCCAACCTGCGCCCCAAGCAGTTCACCGACGAGGCGCTGGAGCGCATGCAGCGGATGGACTGGGCCGGCAACGTGCGCGAGCTGCGCAATACGGTGGAGCGGCTGCTGATCCTTTCCTCCGGCGCCACCGTCACCGCGGACGACGTGGACCTGCTGGTGGCGGGGCGAATGAAGGGCGGCGGCCTTTCCGGCGACCTGCTGGGGTGCACCACCTTCCAGGAGTTCAAGGAGGCGGCGGAGCGCGCCTTCATCCTGCAGAAGCTGCGCGAGAACGACTGGAACGTCAGCGAGACGGCGCGGCTTCTCGACATGCCCCGCTCCAACCTGTACAAGAAGATCGAGCGGTACGAGCTGGTGCGCGAAGGCTGAGCGCGGTGCGTATCGAGGGTGCCGGCTGGCTGGTCGTGGGGCTGGCGTGGTGCGTGGGGACCTTTGGCTGCGGGTGGATGCTGGCGCGCCTGTACAAGCGCCTCCACCCGCAGCTCGCGTTCTACAAGCTGTGGGCGTTCTGGTCCGCCGCGCTGGGCGGGGTGGTCGCGCTGCTGTTTGCGCTGGGGATGGTGGGGATGTGATGGAGCGCCAGCGGTACCGCTGCCTCTCGCTCCCGCTGCGTCCCTGACCGCGCCATCCTCCATCATACCCGATCCGGAAAAAGAATTGGGGTACAGAGGAGACAGAGAACAGCCAGAGGAACAGAGATTTGCCGGGTCTCTGTTCCTCTGGCTTTTGTCTGTCCCTCTGTACCTTCGATGTTGTTTTTCCGGATTGGTATTAGCGGTCGTTGCGCAGGCAGCCGTTGATGGCGTCCGCCTCCGCCCACTCCACGATGCGCTGGCGGTGGTAGTGCGCCGCAAGCTCCAGCGGGGTGTGCTCCATCTGCGCCGGATACTCGTAGAGGCGCGTGCCAAAGGTGGTGAACAGCTCGTTCCGCATCCCCAGCGCGGTGTTGAGCCGCTGGATCCGCTCCTCGTCCGTGCCCGGCTTGAAGGCCACCACCAGCCGGTTGACCAGGAAGAGCGGACAGTCGTCGCCCACGCGGTACGCCGCGCTGGCGAACCGCACCCCCTCGTTCAGCCGCAGCCTGCGCGCCGCCGCCTCCGCGCGCGCCGCCGACGTCCCGGCGGGCAGGTGCACGAACCAGTGGTTCTCCATCCACAGCGGCTGCATGAGCTGCGGGGTAAGCCCCACCTCCGCGAGCACCTGCCGGACGCGGTTGGTGTCGCCCTGCGCCACCGGCACCACCGTCAGGCGCGTAGGATCCACGTTCAGGAAGATGCGCTGGCCCTCGTAGTAGTAGAACGGCCTGGACTGCCGCTCGATGTCCGGGCCCACGGGGTCGGAGCAGGACGCCAGGACGGCGGCAGAGACGCACGCCAGGACGGCGCGGAAGGCGGAGCGGATCGTACGCATGGCACTTCTGTGCAGCGGAGGTGGACGGACCATGGTGACACACGGAAGAACGCGCATCGGTCCCGGCTTGTGACCCCCCGCGAGCCCGCCCGCGATCTACTGCCTATGGAGTCGGCTGCACTGCTCCAGGATCGCCGATCCGGCCCGTCCGATGATGGCGATGCGCACGTCCGACTCGTGCAGGCGGATCTCCGCACCCGAGAAGAACAGCAACGAGAACCGGCGGCACTCGCGCACGGCCTGCCAGGGGATGAACAGGGGCGGGTGCTTGAAGCGGAAAGGGAAGTGCGTCTCCAGCCCGATCCCGCTCTCGCCGACGCGGACCAGGAGGATGTAGTTGTAGTTGACGGGAAGGCCCCAGCGCCGCAGGAAGCCCGAGCTGTTTCCGTACGCCTGTCCCACCGCCCCGGGCGGAGCCGGATAGCGCGCCGCCAGCGTTCCCCAGCCGCCTGCCGCGGAAAGAATCGTGGCGACGAACAGCCACAGGCCCACGAAGAAGATGGGAAACAGCACCAGGATCGCCAGCACCAGCAGCAGGTCGCGAGGCATCGGCGGGATGGAGGAGGAGGGTGGAGTGGCGGATGACGTGGCGCCCGATCACCGGGGTGGCTGCAACATGTGGTGGAGCGGATCGGCGCGGCAACAGATTCGTTCATGATGTTGAAGCGGGCCCCGCGGCGGAGCCCGGCGATGGACGGGCCATCGGCGCGGCGACGTCGTCAGAGCACGCGGCGGCAACGGCGACGGTGGCGGACGCGAGCAGGGCGAGACGGAAAGCTGCGCATCGGGGGACCTCCTGGACGGCTGGAGAGGGGAGCACGGCGCGCCCACGACCTGGCGGAGGGACGGCCGCTTGCGACAGGATCGTCGGTATCTGTATACTTCATTTGTCTCCAGATTCGCCCAAGTGGTGGTAGGATAGACACTTGTGCGGCTCTCCCGGTGGCGGCGCGGCGTGCGGCAACTCTCTCGCGACGGCGCGGAGAGGGCGGGCGCGGGCGCGGCGCGTTGCACATCTTGCCCCCGTGGTTAGATTCCCGCGCTTCCCAGAACCACCGGCTCCCGCGAGCCCCCTCATCCAGCGAGTACAGAGCATGGCGGACAAGTTCAAGAACTACATCGGCGGCGAGTGGGTGGAGCCGTCGACGGGCGAATACTTCGAGAACCGCAACCCCGCGAAGCAGTCGGACCTGATCGGCCTGTTCCCGCGCAGCGGGCGCGAGGACGTGGACCGCGCCGCCGCCGCGGCGAAGGCCGCCTTCCCCGAGTGGAGCCGCACCCCGGCTCCCGCCCGCGGCGACATCCTGCGCCGCGTGGGCGACCTGCTGACGGAGCGCAAGGACGAGATCGCGAAGGCCGCCACCCGCGAGATGGGCAAGACGCTGCAGGAGACGCGTGGCGACGTGCAGGAGGGGATCGACACGGCCTACTACGCCGGGGTGGAGGGCCGCCGCCTCTTCGGCCACACGGTGCCGTCGGAGCTGCGCAACAAGTGGGCGATGAGCTACCGCCGCCCCATCGGCGTCTGCGGGCTCATCACCCCCTTCAACTTCCCGCTCGCGATCCCGACGTGGAAGATGTTCCCCGCGCTCGTCTGCGGGAACACGGTGGTGATCAAGCCGGCCGAGGACACGCCGCACACCGTTGCGCTGCTGATCGAGGTGCTGGAGGAGGCGGGGATCCCGAAGGGCGTCGTCAACCTGGTCCACGGCCTGGGCGAGGAGGTGGGCGCCGCGATCGTCGAGCATCCCGGCATTCCCGTCATCTCCTTCACGGGATCGACGGAGACGGGCTCCATCATCGCCGAGCAGTGCGGGCGGATGCACAAGCGGCTGTCGCTGGAGATGGGCGGCAAGAACGCCCAGATCGTGATGGCCGACGCGGACCTGGACCTGGCGCTGGACGGCGTGCTGTGGGGCGCGTTCGGCACCACGGGGCAGCGCTGCACGGCCACGTCGCGTCTCCTTCTCCAGGACCAGATCCACGACCGGTTCGTGGAGCGGCTGATGGAGCGGGCGAAGGGGCTCAAGCTGGGCTACGGGCTGGAGAAGGACGTGGACGTGGGCCCGCTGATCCACGAGGCCAGCCGGCAGAAGGTGGAGCAGTACGTGGAGATCGGAAAGCAGGAGGGCACGCTGACGCTGGGCGGCGGGCGCCCCGGCGGCGACGGGCTGGACGACGGCTTCTTCTTCCAGCCCACCATCTTCACCGACATCAAGCCGGGGTCGCGGATGGCGACGGAGGAGATCTTCGGCCCGGTGCTCTCGGTGATCCGCTTCAGCGAGCTGGACGAGGCGATCCGCATCAACAACGAGGTGAAGTACGGGCTGAGCTCGTCCATCTACACGCGCGACGCGGTGGCGGCGTTCCGCGCCTTCCAGGACCTGGACAACGGCATCACCTACGTGAACGCGCCCACCATCGGCGCGGAGGCGCACCTGCCGTTCGGTGGGGTGAAGCAGACGGGGAACGGCCACCGCGAGGGCGGCTGGGAGGTCTACGAGTTCTACAGCGAGACCAAGGTCTGCTACCTGGACTACAGCGGCAAGCTGCAGCGCGCGCAGATCGACAACTACGACGCGAGCCCGTACTGAACGGACAGGTTACAGGGGACAGGTTACAGGTTACAGGTTACAGGGGACAGGTTACAGCCAGCCTGGACGGCTGGTCGGTGGGCCGAGTGCCGTGCGTATTCCGTTTCGGGAAGATTACGCGAAGGTGCACGGCGTTCGCCTTTCCGCCCCTCCATCACCTGCGTACCTTGGGCGACGATTATCACGCCAAACGTCCGGCGTGCATCGCGGCAACCCCGGCACGGAGGAGAACGCCATGCGCCTGAGCCCCGAGAGCCTGAAGGTGGAGTCGTTCGCGACGAGCGACGTGCTGGAGAAGGTGGGCGCCGCGAGCAGCAATACCCACTCCGACTGCAGTTGCGTCTGCCTCGCCCCCACCTGCGCGTACGAGGTCTGCGGCTGATACGCCTGGATCCCGAGAGCCTGAAGGTGGGCGCGGCGAGCAGCAACACCGCTTGCTTCGAGTGCAGCAGCGCCTGCGGCGCGGCCACGCGCGTCCGCGAGGTCTGCTGCTGACGGGGCCGGTGAAACGCGGACGCGGAGGGCGCGGAGACGATCGCTGTCTCCGCGCCCTCTGGCGTTGGAGGATGCTGATCGCGGATTCGCTCACGGCTACGGCATGGAGGGGCGCCCGTCGTTTCCGCCTCACCGACCGCCCCCGGAAACCTGGCGGGAAGGGCCGGCAGGGGGCGCTCAGCATGCAACGCCCCCACCAGCCCTCCCGCCAAGCACGAAAGTTGCCCCTCGTGCGTCCGGAGCGTCCGGCGGCGCACACCGCGCTTGCACCCGGCGCCAGGCGGACGGTAGACTTCGGCACCGCCCGCAGCCTCATCGCACCCCCGCACCCGGTCGCCGGAATGCCCCGTCGCGATCTCCGCGAAGACGAGCCGCGCGCCACCGACCAGCCCCGGGCCGCCTACCAGCCCCTTCCCAGCATGCCGGGCAGCATCGTCCGCATGCCCACCGAGACGGACCCGGTGGAGCAGCTGCTGGAAGACGTGGTGGAGGAGACGCAGCCCAGGGCGCTCAAGTACGGCACCGGGCTGCGCGGCCGCGTGGCCATCGTCACCGGCGGGGCCACGGGGATCGGCCGGGCCATCGCGCTGGAGTTCGCGCGTCACGGGGTGCACGTGGCCTTCAACTACTTCTCGTACGACGGCGGCAGCGGAATGCGCGAAGAGGCGGAAGACACCGCCCGCGAGATCCGGCACCTGGAGGTCACCGTGCGCTGCGAGGAGTGCGACGTGCGCGATCCCCGCGCGGTGGACCGCTTCGTCCAGCAGACGCACGAGGAGTTCGGCGCGGTCCACATCCTGGTGAACAACGCCGGCATCGCCCGCGACCGCGCGCTCTGGCGGCTGTCGGACGAGCAGTGGCGCTCGGTGCTGGACACCAACCTCACCGGCGCGTTCAACATGATCCGCGCGGTGGCGCCGCTCTTTCGCCGGCAGCACGACGGCAAGATCGTCAACGTGTCGTCGGTGCACGGCATTCGCAGCGAGTTCGGGCTGGCCAACTACAGCGCCAGCAAGGCGGGGCTGCTGGGCCTTACCCGGAGCGCCGCGCTGGAGCTGGGGCCCAACAACGTGAACGTGAACGCGGTGGCGCCGGGGTACATCCGCACCACGCGGCTCACCAGTGGCGTGCCGGCGGAGATCCTGGACAACGCGCGCGAGCGGGCCGTGCTGGGCCGCCTGGGCGATCCGCAGGACGTCGCGAACGTGGTCGTCTTTCTCTGCTCCGAGTACGCGCGCCACATCACCGGCGCCGTGATTCCCGTCGACGGGGGACACCTCCTCTAAGTGCCAAGTACCTAGTGCCAAGTGCCAAGTACCCTGTAGCAGGTAGCCCCCGCCGCCCCTCTGCCCGGCGGGCCCTGGCGCTCGCCTGCACGGCGCTCCCCGTCCTCCTTGCCGCCGCCGCGTGCGGGGGAAGAAAGCCGCCGGCGGGACAGGTCGCGCCAGCGGTCTCCATCGCGCCGATGGACCTGGGGGGGCAGCGGGTGCTGATCCTTCCCGTGCAGTCCGCCACCGGCGTCCCGTTCAACCGCGAGGTAATCACGGAAGAGATCGTGGCCGCCCTTCGCGCGCGGGACACGCGCACGCAGTGGATCGATCCCGCGCGGCTGCGGCGCTCGCTGGCCAGCTCGCCCACCTTCGCGCCGGACCCGGCGGCGCTGCCGAACGACCGGTACGAGGCGCACGGCGAGCGGCGCATCCAGGGCGGGCTGGCGGATGCGGTGCGGCGCTACATGGCGCTCACCGAGGCGCGGCTGGTGGTCATCCCCCGCACGGCGACGCTGATGACGCCGGACAGCGGCGCCGCGTTCGTCCGCCTGAACACGGCGGTCGTGGACGCACGCACCGGCTACGTCGTCTGGTGGGGCGAGGCGGACGGCCACCCCGCCGCGCCGGACGACCGCGCGCTCATCCGCAGCGCGGCGGCGGCGCTGGCGGTGCGGCTGGTGGTGCCGGACTAGGGCCCC
>DATAAG010000095.1:0-5733 GCA_036260235.1 Longimicrobium sp. | reverse complement strand
CACCAACCCCGAACGCTTCGTGCGGGGCGTGCCCGCTCCGCCCGCGCTTCCGACCGGCGCCTGGATCAACCGACCCAGCACACAGGAGGCCGCTCGCTAATTATGGCCGTCGACTGTCTCATTCACCTTGACAGGCTCCGGACCACGGTGGACAACATCGAGTACTACACCAAGTACAATTATCTCGACAGGCTCCCGGACGGCGTGGAATCCTACTGGGAAGCGCGCGTGTTCTGAGCTCAGGGAACCGGATCGGAAAAAAGAAGGCCTCACACGGAGTCAACGGAGTGAACGGAGCGTTTTCTCTGTTGACTCTGTTGACTCTGTGTGAGACCATTCCCTTCGCCGGATCCGGCACGAGCCGCGACTTGCTGGGGAAGGGAAGGGGATGAAGACGCGCAGGCCGACGAAGGAGGAACTGCTGGCGGCGGGCGGGCGCACGCTGCCGGACGTGATCGCGCCGGGACTGAAGGTGCTGTTCTGCGGGATCAATCCGGGGCTGTACACGGCGGCGGTGGGGCACCACTTCGCGCGGCCGGGGAACCGCTTCTGGAAGGCGCTGCACGACGGCGGGTTCACGCCGCGCGTGCTGGACCCGTCCGAGGAGCAGCTGCTGCTGGAATTCGGCTGCGGGATCACCAACGTCGCCGACCGCCCCAGCACCGCCGCCGACGAGCTGTCGCGCGTGGAGCTGATCGAGGGCGGCCGGCGGCTGGAGGAGAAGGTGCGCCGCTTCCAGCCGCGCTGGCTGGCGATCCTGGGCCTGGGCGCCTACCGCACCGCCTTCGCGAAGCCGAGAGCGACCCTCGGCCCGCAGGAGGAGACGATCGGCGGTGCGCGCGTCTGGGTGCTGCCGAATCCCAGCGGCCTGAACGCCAGCTACAGGCCCGCCGACTTCGGCCGCCTGTTCGGCGAGCTGCGGCAGGCGGCGGAGCAGGCCGCCGACTGACGCAACTGCGTGGGAGTACAGAGGAACGGAGAACTGCCAGAGATACAGAGGGAGTCCTTCTCTCCTCTGTTCCTCTGGCTTTTCTCCGTATCTCTGTACCCCTTCGCAGTTGTCTTTTTACGCAGGCCGCGCCGCGGCGCCCTGCTCGCCGATGGGATGCGTGTCGGTGGGGGCGTCGGTCCGGGCGATGACGTCGGCGGCGACGGCGCGGACCAGGTCGTCGCGCGAGCCGTTGAGCGCCTCGCGGGCGGCGCGAAAGCGCAGGCCGCTGCGGACGCAGGCCAGGTCGCACAGCCGCAGGATGCGCTGCAGGGAGTCGTCGTCCAGCGGCTGGCGGGTGCTGGTGAACGGCGGCGCCACGGCGGCGCCCGCCGCGTGCGCCTGCAGCAGCGCCTGCGTGTGCGAGAGGGTGGCCGCGCGCACGTACAGCTCGATCGCCATCTCCCCCAGCCGCGTGACGATGAACTGCCGCTCGGGGATCTGCCTGCCGTGCCGCCGCAGCGCCCGCTCCGCCGCAACGCGCAGGTCGCGGGTGTGCTCCACCAGGTAGTCGAAGTGCGTCTGCAGCCGCGGATGGACGTCGGCCTCCAGCGACGGCTCACCGCCGCCCAGCGCCAGCCGCACGCGGTCCGCCGCAAAGTCCGTCAGCAGGCCGATCTGGCGGATGGGCTCGCGCAGCGCCGCGGCCACCTCCTGGAGCGCCTCGCCCGGCCCCTGCAGCCCGGAAAGGCCCACGAACAGGCGCAGGATCTCGTTGGTCCCCTCGAAGATGCGGGTGATGCGCGCGTCGCGGTACATCCGCTCGTACGGGTACCCCTTCACGAAGCCGCGCCCGCCCGCGATCTGCACCACCTCGTCCACGGCCCGGTCCAGCGCGTCGCTGTTCCACACCTTGGCCGCCGCCGACTCCAGCGCGTAGTCCACGTCGCCCCGGTCGTTCAGGCCGGTGGTGAAGTAGGCTGCGCTCTCCGCCGTGAACGCGTCGGCCGCCAGCTCCGCCAGCTTTCCCTGGATCACCTCGTAACTCACCAGCGGCTGGCCGAACTGCTCGCGCCGGCGCGCCCAGTCGGTCGCCAGGCGCAGGCACTGCTTCACCCCGCCCGCGGCGCCGGCGGAGAGGCCCTGGCGGCCGGAGTTCAGCACGCGCATGGCGAGCTTGAACCCCTCGCCCACCTGGCCCAGCACGTTCTCCGGCGGCACGCGCACGTCGCGAAAGTACAGCTCCGCCTGGTTGCTCCCCCGCGCCCCCATCTTCCGCAGCGCCGGCCCCCGCTCGAACCCCGGCATGTCCGGCCGCAGGATGAACGCCGTCACCCGGTCCACCGTCTTTCCCTGCCGCTCCACCGCCGTCTGCGCGAAGGCGACGATGATCTCGCTGAACGAGCCGTTGCCGATCCAGATCTTGCTGCCGTTCAGGATCCACGACCCGTCCTCCTGCCGCACCGCGCGCGACCGGATCCCGGCCGCGTCGCTCCCCGCCTCCGGCTCCGTGAGCGCGAACGACGCCATCCACTCTCCCGTGGCGGCTCTGGGAAGGTAGAGCGCCTTCTGCGCCTCGTTCCCGGCGAGCTGGATCCCCTTGATGCCGATCGACAGGTGCACGCCCAGCATGATCCCCAGCCCGGGATCGAACCCGGTGACGTACTCGAAGACGCGGCAGTACGCGCTCTGCGACAGCCCCATCCCCCCGTGCTCCTTCGCGATGGAGATGCCGAAGAGCCCCATCCGCTTCAGCTCGTCGATGGCCTCCTGCGGAATGCGCTCGTTCTCGTCGATCCATTCGCGGTCCAGGCTGGCCTCGCAGTACGCGCGCAGCCGCTGGATGAAGTCGCCCACCCGGCGGTCTTCGTCGTCGCTGATGCGCGGGTAGGGAAAGAGGATGGAATCGGCGATGGTCCCGTGGAACAGCTCGCGGGTGAAGGACGGCTTCTCGTTGGCCATGGCGTTGGGAAACGCTCGCGTGGTGTGGCGATCAGGGGGATGCGGGCGCTCCAGCAAGAATCAGCGCTCCGGCGTCACGAACGGCGATCCCGCGGGCGAGCCCTCAGCCGGGGGTGTCGGCGTGGGTGGGGCCGTCCGCCAGGCTCCCCGTGACCTGGATGCTGTGCCCCCAGAACAGGTCGCCGTCGTCGTGCCAGAAGGTGAACCCGCCGTCGGGATCCACCGAGATCGACACCAGGCGCATCCGGGCCACGAACTCGTCGGCGGTCAGGGGACTCTCACCCTCTCCCAGCCAGCCGTCGTTCTTGAGCTCCAGAAGCTCCTGCACGGCGAACGCGTCGATCCGCTCGCTCCACGACTCCTGCTGGTCCCACAGCGCGTACGCGGTCCGGAGCGCCGCCTCCAGGTCGTCGTCCTCCACCGCCTGCAGGTCCAGCTGGATGGGGGCGTAGTCCCAGTCGGTCTCGCACTCGTAGCACCCGAAGCGCCGGTTCAGCGTCAGCGTGCCGAAGCGCTCGTCCTCGCGCGTGACCCGCGCCGACAGCTCCGCCGCGCGCGCGGCCAGGACGTCGTCATCCCCCCTGCCCACGAGCTTCACCAGCTCCGCGGTGCCGGGCCCTGTCATGCGGACGCGCAGGCCGAGCACCTGGTACGGCTGGATGCGGCCCACGAAGTCGCTCAGCTCGGCGTCGTTGCACGGCCGCCGTACGGTCAGCGGCGTGGTGCGGACGGCGCCGTCCGGGCCGCGCCACCGGTCGAGCGTGAACCGCAGGCTCCACGGCTGCTCCGGACGGGATCTGCCGCCGCCCGCGCCGTGGGGATCGACCACGCCCGTGATGTACTCCCCGCGCGCGAACGTACGCCGCAACCAGTCGAACAGGCCCGCCATGGGATTGCCTCCCGGGATCAGGGAACCGGATCTCTGCTCTCAGCCGGCGTTTACGACAGGTACGGCGCCAGCACCGCGTCCAGGTCGGCGCGGATGGACTCCTCGGCCGTGCCCTCGCGCAGCATCGCCCACACGAAGAGGGAGCCGCTCAGCGCCGCCTGCACCGCGCGCGTCAGCACGTCCACGTCCGTCCCCGGCGTCAGCTCGCCCGCGGCGACGGCGTCCGCCACCAGCCGGCGCAGCTCGCGGCGCGTGTCCATCGCCTGCACGTGCATGTGCTGGTGAAAGTCCGGGTCGGTGAGGTCGATCTGCAGGTACGACAGGTGATGCGCCAGCGCCTGCGGCGACTCGCCCATCTGCGCGTGGCACTCCGCGTACGCCCGCAGCGCCGCCAGCGGCGAGGGATGCGCCGCGCGGATCTGCGCGAACATCGCCGGGGCGCTGCCGGCGAACTCCCCCATCAGCGCCAGCATCAGCCCCCGCCGGCTGCCGAACCGCTGCACCAGCGCCCCCGCCGTGACCCCCGCCTCCGCCGCGATGCGGCCCAGCGTGAGCTGCGCCGGCCCCACCTGCTGCATCACGCGGTGGGTCGCCGCGAACACCTCCTCGTCGCTCGCCTTCCGGGGGCGGGGACTCATCCTCTTGACAGTTTCTAAAGACGATTTAGAATGGTTCCTGTAGTCTCGTTTAGTTTACCGCGCGGAGAGCCGATCGCAAGGAGGAAGGCGAGATGAAGCCACTGGAGGGAAAGGTCGCGGTGGTCGCGGGGGCCACGCGCGGGGCGGGGCGCGGGATCGCGCGCATGCTGGGCGAGGCGGGCGCCACCGTGTACTGCACCGGGCGCGGCGCCGCGGGCACGCCGTCCGGCGGCCGGCACGCGGGACGGCCGGAGACGGTGGAGGAGACGGCGGAGCTGGTGACCGCGGCGGGGGGGACGGGGATCCCGGTCCGCGTCGACCACTCGCTCGAGAAGGAGGTGAACGCGCTCTTCGCCCGGGTCAAGCGCGAGCACGGGCGGCTGGACGTGCTGGTCAACGTCCTGGGGAGCCCGAACATGGTGGGCTTCGAGCCGTTCTGGAAGATGGAGATCGGCCCGGAGCTGGAGGCGTTCCAGGGGTACGTGTGGCCGCACCTGATCACCTGCCGCCACGCCGTGCCCCTGATGCGCGCGCAGGGGAGCGGGCTCATCGCCAGCATCCAGGAAAGCCACACGCTGGGGTACGGCGGGTCCATGTTCTACGACATGGGGCCGCTGCTGATCAAGCGGCTGATGTACAACCTGGCGGAGGAGCTGCACCCGCACGGGGTGGCGGCGATGGCCATCGCCCCCGGCTTCATGCGCACAGAGGAGGTGCTGGCGACACTGGACGCCACGGAGGAGAACTGGCGCGAGGTGGCGCGCACCAGCAAGCACGCGCAGGAGTTCGGCTTCGCGGGGTCGGAGACGCCGTGCTTCGTGGGGCGCGCCGTCGCCGCGCTGGCCGCCGACCCGGACGTGCTGCGGAAGTCGGGTTCCGTCCTGAGCTCGTGGGCGCTCTCCGAGGAGTACGGCTTTACCGACGTCAACGGCGAGCGCCCGCACTGGGGCCGCTACTTCGCGGAGAACTTTCCGCAGATGGCGAACGCCGCGCCGAAGACCGGCCGGCGCTGGGCGCTGGTGGAGGCGGATGCCCCCGCCGGTGACGCCGGCGACCCCGCTGCGGCCGAGCGGGAGCTCGCGGCCGCGACGGCGTAGGGCCCGCCCCCGGCCTCGCCGAGGCTCGGCCACCCCCTCCCGCAAACTGCGCGGGAGGGGGTGTAGACGTCGCGGACCGTCGTGCCCTTCAACGGGCCCTGGTCTGAGCCGCCGGCTCCCCCTCCCCGGCCCTCCCCCACAAACTGCGTGGGGGGAGGGAGAACGACAGAGGGGTGGCAACGCGTGGTCGAAGTTCAACCTCCCCCAGGGTTTTTTGGG
>DATAAG010000094.1:0-2066 GCA_036260235.1 Longimicrobium sp. | reverse complement strand
CCAGAGCGGCGTGACCGGCGAGAACCTGCTGGTGGCGCTGGAGAGCCGGCTGGACAACGTGGTGTACCGCATGGGCTTCGGCAGCAGCCGCAAGGAGGCGCGCCAGCTCATCCGCCACCGCCACGTGCAGGTGAACGGCCGGCTGGTGGACGTCCCCAGTGCCCAGGTGGCGCCGGGCGACGAGGTGCGCATCGCGCCCAAGAGCAAGGACATCCTGCCCGTGCAGGCGTCGCTCGCCGCCAAGACCAAGCCCAGCACGGTGGCCTGGTTGGCGGTGGACGAGGGCTCGCGCACCGGCCGGATGGTGAGCCGCCCCACCCGCGCGGACATTCCGCTGGCGGTGCAGGAGCAGCTCATCGTCGAGCTCTACAGCAAGTAACGCGTGAGGAACGGGCCCGACGCGGCGGGGCGCTGAACGGCGCCACCGCCGCCCGGGCCGTTCCCGCATCCTGTCCACATCCGGGAGGGGACACCCAGTGGAACTCGATATCACCGGCCTGCAGATGCCGAACCTGCCGGAGCAGCCGCGCACGGGGCAGATCGTGCTGCGGCCGCTGGAGCGGGGCTTCGGCCATACGCTCGGAAACACCATGCGCCGCATCCTGCTGAGCAGCCTTCGGGGCTCGGCGGTGTGGGCGTTTCGCGCCGACGGGGTGCTGCACGAGCACCAGACCGTCACCGGCGTGGTAGAGGACGTGCACGAGATCATCCGCAACCTCAAGTCGCTGGTGCTGCGGATGGACGACGACGCCGACGAGGCGGTGCTGGAGCTGCGGGCCAACAAGGCGGGGCCGGTGACGGCGCGCGCCATCACGGGCCACCCGTCGGTGGACGTGATCAACCCGGACCACCACATCCTGGAGCTGCAGGACGACCGCGACCTGCGCATCGAGCTGTACGTGAACAAGGGCCGCGGCTACGTGCCCGCCGAGTCGCACCCCATCCCGCGCGGCATGCCGGCGGACCTGGTGCGGGTGGACGCCATCTACAACCCCGTCACCCGCGCCAACTTCGTGGTGGAGGAGACGCGCGTGGGCCAGCGGACGGACTTCGACCGGCTGGTGCTGGAGGTGGAGACCAACGGCGCGGTGGACGTGCCCAGCGCGGTGCAGTACGCGGCGCGCCTGGCCATCGAGCACCTGGCCTTCCTGGCCGGCGGCTCGCCGGAGTGGCGCGCGGACCGCACCTGGGGCGGCGACGGCGCCGCCGGCGCGTCGGTGCCGGCGGGGCGCTCGCCCATTCCGCCGCGGCTGCAGGAGCTGCTCAACCGCCCCATCGAGGACCTGGCGGAGCTCTCCGTGCGCAGCCGCAACTCGCTGCAGAAGGAGAACATCCACACGGTGCGCGACCTGGTGCAGCGGACCGAGCAGCAGATGCTGGCCATCGACAACTTCGGCAAGAAGTCGCTGCAGGAGATCAGCGACTTCCTGGCGGGGCACGGCCTGCGCTTCGGCAGCTCGCTGGAGGCGGACGAGGGCGGCACGCTGTGGTGGGTGGTGCGCGAGGACGACAACAACGAGCAGAACGGGGGCGCCGCCGAGGCGCCCGCCGGGGAGCTGTAAGCCATGAGACACGGAAAGAAGGGCCGCGCGCTCGGCCGCACGTCGGAGCACAAGGAGGCGCTGCTCCGGAACATGGCGGCCAGCCTGTTCCGCCACGGCCGCATCGAGACCACCACCGCCAAGGCCAAGGAGCTTCGCCCGTTCGCGGAGAAGCTGATCACGCTGGCCAAGCGCGGCGACCTGCACAGCAAGCGGCTGGCTGCGCGGCACATCCAGGACCGCGAGACGCTGGTGCGCCTGTTCGACACGATCGGGCCGGCCTCCGCCGAGCGGGCGGGCGGCTATACCCGCATCCTGAAGACGGGCTTTCGCCAGGGCGACGGCGCCGAGACGGCGCTGATCGAGCTGGTGGACCGTCCGGCGTAAGCGGCGTCTTTCGCGCCACGCATGAACGAGCCCCGCGGCTTCTCTCTCGAGAGGCCGCGGGGCTTTCGTGCGTTCATCAGGCTTTCAAAGACAGGCCTCACACGGAGTCAACGGAGTCAACGGAGTTGAATCGAGTAG
>DATAAG010000093.1:0-5137 GCA_036260235.1 Longimicrobium sp. | reverse complement strand
CCTCTGCCAGCCCGCGCGGGATGGCGCGCTCCGACGAGACGGCCTCCAGGTACAGCCGGCGGACGCCTTCCAGCGCGGAGGCGGAGGGCTGGGGCGCCTGCGCGCCGGCCGGGTCGGCGGACGCCATCAGCAGCGCGCCGACGAAGAGCGTGCGCCTCATGCGCCCGCCAGGCGCACGGGCGCCGCCTCCCGCGATTCCGCCTCGTGGGCGAACGCGCTCTCCGGCGCGCGCTCCAATCGCCACACGTCCCACAGCGCCCGCGCGGCCAGCAGGGCCTTGGCGCCGCCGGAGGTGACGGCGCGGCGGCGCAGGTTGTCATGCCCGGCGCGGCGGATCGGCCCGTGGATGCCGCGGTAGACGTACGCCGCCACCGCGACCGGGCGGCGGAAGGCGGACGGCAGGTGGCGGATGGCGGCGAACGCGCCGTGGTACGAGGCCTCCGCGCTTCGCAGCAGCTCCTCCACCATGCAGCGGTAGCCGGGATCGAGCGGTCCATCCTTCCGGATCACGTGGTCCAGCGAATCCGCCGTCACCCCGTGGCGTTCCATCACCTCCGCCGGCAGGTACAGCCGCCCCTGCCGCCAGTCCTCGCCCACGTCGCGCAGGATGTTGGTGAGCTGCATGGCGTGCCCCATCTCCCCCGCCCGCTCCAGGACGCGGGGCGCGCGCACGCCGGCCAGCTCCGTGATCCACATCCCCACCACCCCGGCCACCCGGTGGGTGTAGACGCGCAGCTCCGCCATGGACGCGTAGCGCTGCATCCGCAGGTCCATCCGCATCCCCTCCGCCAGCTCCGCCGCGTAGGTGAACGGGACGGAGGCGGCCGCCGACTCGCCCATCACGCGGTCCAGCAGGCCGATCCCGGTCGACGCGCCCTCGTGCGCGCGGCGGGAAAGGTGCACCCACTCGTCCAGCGCCTCCTCCGCGTCCGGCGCGGCCCCGGGGCCGTCCACCAGGTCGTCGGTGACGCGGCACCAGGCGTAGACGCGCGCCACCCGCTCCGCCTCGCCGGGGGGAAAGAAGCGCGCAGCGAAGCGGAAGGAGCGGCTGTTGACGGCGAAGTAGCGTCCCAGGTCGCCCGACGGCACGCGCTGCAGCAGGCGGCCGGAGGGCGCGCGGACGTTGGCGGGGACCGGGACCCGCGCAGCCTCCTCGCCCGCGACGGCCTGGCGCGCGCCGTCCACCCACTGCTCCAGCAGCGCGGGGAGGATACCGTCCGCCGGGAAGGCGGCGCGCAGGTCATCCGCGAGATCGACCACTTCGCGCTCCAGCCGGGCCAGGCAGCGCCGCAGCGGCGTATTCCCATCCCCCGCGGCCGCGTGCAGCCGCGCGGCGACGGCGGCGGGCTCGCCGCCGAGATCTGCATCCTGCAGCTCGTCCAGCAGCCAGGTCCAGCGGCCCTGCGCGTAGTCGCCCAGGGCGGGCTTGCCGGTGGCGGCGGCGGGGCAGTAGTCCAGCACGTCGTCCAGCATCTGGTACAGCAGCCCCATCCGCCGCCCCAGCTGAAAGCACCCCTCCGCGTCGCCCCGCCCCTGCAGCACCGCGGGGAGGGCGACGGCGCACCCCATCAGCTCCCCCGCCTTGCCCAGCGCGATCTCGCGGTACTCGTCCCACGAGAGGCGGCGGCCGGCGGCGCGCCCCTGCGCCATCTCGCCCGCGATGGTACGCTCCACCGCGCGGGCGAACAACGCGGCGAACTCCAGGCTCCCCGTCGCCGCGGCCATGCGGTAGGCGGAGGAAAGGAGGTGGTCGCCCACCACCAGCGCGGCGCCCACGCCCTTCGCCGCGGCGACGGTGGGGGCGCCGCGGCGGGTGGATGCGCCGTCCACGATGTCGTCGTGCACCAGCGACGCCTCGTGCGCCAGCTGGATCGCCAGCGCGCCGCACCAGAACTCCGTCCTCGCCCACTGCGCCGTCGACGCGGACGCCGCCGCGTACGCCAGCAGCGGGCGCAGCAGCTGGCCGTCGCACGCAGGGCGCGGCATCCCCAGCGCCGCCGCGCGGTCCGCTGCGCGGGCGAGGCCTTCGCGCACCTCGGCGAGCGCGTCCACCGCCACCGCCGGGCTCACGCGCGCACCTCCACCAGTTGCGTGTTCGAGACGCGGCCCGCCAGCAGGCGCGCCGTGCCGTACGCGATCAGCAGCGCGCCGATGGTGGCCGCGACGGCCCCCCAGAGGCCGGCGGCGGCGCTCATCCCCAGCGGCAGCGCCAGGTTGGCCAGGTAGAAGCCGGCCAGCCAGCGGTGCGGCAGCGCGCCGATCCACGCCTCCGCGCGGAGCGCCGCGAGGGCGCCCATCAGCAGCAGGCCGGTGACGTACCAGCCCAGCAGGTTCAGCAGCGGCATCCCGTAGTACGGCCCGGCCTCGCCCCACACCCAGTACTGCGTGGCGTGGCTCATCGCCGGGTCCAGCGCCAGGTCCCAGCTGGCCAGGACCAGCGAGGCGAGGAGGACGCGCCGGCCGGCCGCCTCCGGCGCGGGGAGCGCCCGCAGCGCCAGCGCATACGACGGCAGCGCCATGAAGAACCAGCTGAGCGGGATCACCAGCGGCACCAGGCCGAACCACTTGATCCCCAGCAGCTGCGTGTAGCGGTACTCGCCGAACGGGATCCCCAGGCTCGTCCCCAGCAGCTCCGATCCCAGGCTGATGCCGTACAGCGCCGCGAACGCCGGCAGCCAGCGTCCACCCGTGCGAAGGTTGAGGAAGAAGACGAGGACGCTCGCCGCGATCAGCACGTGGCTCACGGCGAAGAAGCGGAAGGCGACGCCGTAGATCCCCGCCGCCTCGGGAAAGCGGGCGAGGAGCCGCGGATGCAGGCCGAAGCTGGCGTACCCCGCCAGCGTGAACACGGTGAACGCACACAGCACCCACAGCGCGGCGCGGGTCCAGCGATCGATGGCGGCGGCCTGGTGCAGGCGTGGCATCATCCCCTGCGGATTGGAAGGGCGTGGGTGCCGCACGGCGGGAATCCTGCGGCAGACGCTCTCCGTCGCCCGCAAGTAAGATACCGCTGTACAATGTTTGCATAAAGATTGCGACACCAGCGCGGGGGCTGCGTGCAATCCCGCGGCCATGGCGGAAACAAACGTCTCACGGAATGGAGATCCGGGTGAAGGCACCTCGCGCGGTGGTGATCGGGAGCGGCTTCGGCGGGCTGGCGGCCGCCGTGCGCCTGCGGGTGATGGGGTACGAGGTACGGGTGCTGGAGGCGCTGGACCAGCCCGGCGGGCGGGCGCGCGTCTTTCGCCGCGGCGGCTACACCTTCGACGCGGGGCCCACGGTCATCACCGCGCCCTACCTGCTGGAGGAGCTGTTCGCGCTGGCGGGGCGGCGGATGGAGGAGTACGTGCGGCTGGTGCCGGTGGACCCGTTCTACCGCATCCTCTTCCACGACGGCAGCGCCTTCGACTACGTGGGCGACGAGGAGCGGCTGCTGGCGCAGATCCGGGCGATGAGCCCGCGCGACGTGGACGGCTACCGGCGGCTGGCGGAGCACGCGCGCCGCATCTTCGAGGTGGGGTACGTCCAGCTGGCGGACCGGCCGTTCGACCGCGCGCGCGACATGCTGCGCGTGATCCCGCAGATGGTGCGGCTGGAGAGCCACCGCACCGTCTACGGCCTGGTGTCACGCTACATCCGCGACGAGCGCCTGCGGCGGGCGTTCACCTTCGAGCCGCTGCTCGTCGGCGGGAACCCCTTCACCACCACCTCCATCTACCTGCTGATCCACTGGCTGGAGCGAAAGTGGGGCGTCCACTTCGCGAAGGGCGGGACCGGCGAGATCGTCCGCGCGCTCGTCCGGCTGCTGGAGGAGATGGGGGTGGAGGTGCGGCTGAACGCGCCGGTGGAGGAGATCGAGGTGCGCGGCGGGCGCGCATCCGCCGTGCACACGGTGGACGGCGAGCGCATTCCGGCGGACGTCGTCGTCAGCAACGCGGACCCGTCGTATGTCTACACGCGGATGATCGACCCCGCGCACCGGCGGCGGAACACGGACCGCGCGGTGGGGCGCCGGCGGCAGTCGATGAGCCTGTTCGTGGCCTACTTCGGCAGCACGAAGACGTTCCCGGAGGTGACGCACCACACCATCGTCCTGGGCGAGCGGTACAGGGGGCTGCTGGACGACGTCTTCACGCGCAGAAGGCTGGCGCCGGATGCATCGCTCTACCTGCACGCCCCCACCCGCACCGATCCCTCGCTGGCGCCGCCGGGGCGCGAGGCGCTGTACGTGCTCTCCCCCGTCCCCAACAACCGCGCGGGGATCGACTGGGCGCGCGAGTCGGAGCCGTACTTCGCGCGGATCCTGGAGGAGCTGGACCGGCGCGTGCTGCCGGGGATCGCGTCCACCGTCACCACGCCCTCGTTCCTGACGCCGCGCGAGTTCGAGCACGACCTGCGCTCGGTGGACGGCGCCGCGTTCGGGCCGGAGCCGCGCCTCACGCAGTCGGCGTACTTCCGCTACCACAACCGCTCGGACGACGTGCCCGGCCTCTACTTCGTGGGCGCGGGGACGCACCCGGGCGGCGGGGTGCCCGGCGTGCTGAGCTCCGCGAAGGTGCTGGAGCGCGTGGTCCCCCGCCCCGCGCACCCGGCCCCGCTCCCCGAGCCGGCGGGTGCGGGCCGATGACGTACCTGCAATTCCACCTGGTCTTCATCCTCCCGCCGCTGCTGGCGCTGGCGCTCACGTCCCGCGAACAGGTGCGGCGGATCGGCCCGCGCGCGCTCCCCGCGCTGGCGTGCGTGGTGCTGCTGGCGCTCGCCTACACCACGCCGTGGGACAGCGAGCTCATCCGGCGCGGCGTGTGGGGGTACGGCCCGGAGCGCGTGATCGGGACGATCGGGGTGATCCCCATCGAGGAGTACCTCTTCTTCATCCTGCAGCCGCTGCTCACTGGCCTCTGGCTCTACCGCGTACTGCCGCCGCGCGACGACGACGCGCCCTCCGCCGCGCCGGCGGTGCGCTGGGGCGGCGCGGCGCTGTACGCGGCGCTGGCGCTCTGGGGCTGGATGCTGCTGCGGCGAGAAGAGGGGACGTACCTGGGGATGATCCTGGCCTGGGCCGCGCCGGTGCTGGCCGCGCAGTGGGCGCTGATCGGCGGCCGGATCGGCGCGGCGCCGCCGCCGTTAGCGGTCGCCA
>DATAAG010000092.1:0-2644 GCA_036260235.1 Longimicrobium sp. | reverse complement strand
GCATCAGGAAGAGCTGGTCCTGATTGTACTCGCGGAAGTTGTAGCTCATCGGCAGATCACAGTGGCTCGTGTGGCTCGCGCCAATCTATGCTGCCAGCCTTCCGCCCGCGACCACTCCCAGGTTTATTGGACAGGCTCAATTCCCTATTCCCTATTCCCTATTCCCTGGCCGGTCCCGTCGTCCCGCGCACGACCAGCTTCACGGGGATCGGCTTGCCGGGGCGCGGAGCCGCCGCGCCGTCCTCCAGCTGGCGCAGCAGCAGGCGCGCGGCGCGGGCGCCCAGCTCGCGGGCGGGGACGCGGACGGTCGTGAGCTCGGGGGTGAGCACGCGCGCCAGCTCCACGTCGTCGCACCCCACGATCGACATCTCCCCCGGCACCGCCACGCCCGCCGTAAGGCAGGCCTTGAGCGCGCCCGCGGCCAGCAGGTCCACCGCGCAGAAGCAGGCGGTGGGGCGCTCCGCCGGCGGCAGCGCCAGCAGCGACTTCATCGCCGCCATCCCCCCGCGCACCGTGGGCGGCACGCGGCGCAGGCGCTCGGAGGGAAGGGCGATCCCCGCGTCGCGCAGCACCTGGAAGAAGCCGCGCTCCCGCATCCGCAGCCCGTACACGTCGCTGGCCGGACCCGCGAAGGCCAGCCGCACGTGCCCCAGCCCCACCAGGTGCTCCGCCGCCAGCCGCCCGGCCCCCAGCGCGTCGCTGGCGATGCCCGGCCACCGCTCCGACGGCTCGTCCACCAGCACCACCTTCAGGTCGTCCAGCGCGCCCTCCTGCAGCGCCAGCGCACCCAGCCCGTCCAGGATCAGCCCGTCCACCTGCCGGGCCCGCAGCGCGTCCAGGTGACGCTGCGGCGGCACCTCGCGCACGTCGCCGGGAAGCACGGCGTATCCCGCCTCCGCCGCCACCCGCTGCACGCCGGTCACCACGTCCAGGAAGAAGGGGTTGGACAGGTCCGGCACCATCACGCCGATGGCGTACGACTTCCGCTGCACCAGCCCGCGGGCCAGGATGTTGGGCCGGTAGCCCAGCTCCCGCGCCGCCCGCACCACCCGCTCCCGCGTCTGCGCGGAGACCCTTGCCCGCGGGTTCCCCCCCAGCACCAGCGACACGGTCGCCTGCGAGACGCCCGCCCGTCGGGCAACGTCGTGCGTGGTCACGGGGCGGGAGGCGTCGCGGCGGGTAGGCATGATGATACGTATTAGCTAATACGTATTGGCAGCGAGCGCAAGAGTCATGTTCAGAGAGTGGACGAACCGGGTATCATGGAGATAACAACCCAGGACACGATGCGGCGGAGGGCGCCTTCATATCGCAGGCACCCTCCGGGTTCGCCCCGGCAGATCAGCAATCCTGGGCGCAGGACAGGTGCTCGTCACAGGTACGGGCGCTGTCACACAGGTAAACGCAGTAGTCAGGCCCGCCGGTCGTTTCCCAGGTCATGGGAGACGGATCAGGCACGACCGCCTGGGGTTCGAACGCCTGCACGGAGAGTGATTCGAGATTCAGCCTCATCTTCCTCATGTTTCTGCTCCTTCAGGGCGTAATGGATACCAAAGAGTCGAATTATCATAGTTCCTATTATCGTATAACGCCAGCTTTCACTAAGTTCCTTTGCGTCCTCTCCGTTCTCGCTGCGCCCTCTGCGTCAAGCTCTTTTCGGCGGGCTGCTTCTCGCGTGCGGAATGTGCCTTGCGGGCAGGCGGCGGCCGGGGCATTTGTTACAAGGCTTCACAACCCGGCAAGGGAGGGGGGACGATGAGGACGAGACTCGCGGCCGTCCTGCTGCTAGCGGGGGCCATGGCGTGCGGCGGAAGCGACGAGGGAGACGACCCGGACTTCCCGGGCGTGGACGCCTCGGGCACGGCGGACACCGAGGTCTTTACCGACAGCCCCGATACGTCGGGCGTGCCGGTCGCGGGCCAGAGCGGCACGGCGGCCGACAGCGTGCGCCACGGAACACCGGGCACTGCGGCACAGAACGAGAGCGACGTCGGCAAGCAGCCATGACCGGCTGACGGCGACCCATTCCACACCTTTCCACGGATTCGGCGATGGGACTGATCCTCCAGGTGGACGGCCTCCAGGCCACGGCGGCGCTCCTCGCGGCAATCTGGTGCGGAGTGGTGGTGTGGAAGTCGATCGACTACATCGTCGTCATGCGGCGGCAGCGCGCGGAGCGCGAAGCCGGCTCCACGCCCGACGGCGAACCCTGAACGGCGGCCCGCCTGCACCTCCGCAGGCGGGCCGCTCTCGTTATCGCGCTCCGCAACCCGCACCGCGCCGCCATCGTGAGCTCACCCGATCCGACCCCGCAAGACCGCGCGCTGCGCCGGCTCGACGCGCTGGGCTACCTGCTGGACAACTCCATCCGCGTCCCCGGCACCGGCTTTCGCTTCGGCGCGGACGCGCTCATCGGCCTGGTGCCGGGGCTGGGCGACGCGGCCGGCTCTCTGATGTCCGCCTACATCGTGGTACAGGCGGCGCGGCTGGGAGCGCCCCCCTCCTCGCTCGTCCGCATGCTGCTCAACGTGGGGATCGAGGCGCTGGTGGGCGCCATCCCGTTCGCCGGCGACCTGTTCGACGCGGTGTTCAAGGCCAACCTGCGCAACCTGGAGCTGCTGCACCGGGAGCTGGAGCGGCCGGG
>DATAAG010000091.1:0-12861 GCA_036260235.1 Longimicrobium sp. | reverse complement strand
TGCCTGTGCGCCACGAGTCTGCGTCCACCACCCCTCCCCCGAAGTTGGGGGAGGGGTCGCCCGCCGTTGCGAGGAACGAGCAAAAGGCCGGGCGGGGGAGAGGGCCCTCGCGGGCGCAGTGAGAACCCTGCCGTTCTCCTTCCCCCGCGCAGTCCGTGGGGTGGGCCCGGGAGGGGGGCGCCGGCTCTCACCCATGCTTGCCTGTGCGCCACGAGTCTGCGTCCACCACCCCTCCCCCGAAGTTGGGGGAGGGGTCGCCCGCCGTTGCGAGGAACGAGCAAAAGGCCGGGCGGGGAGAGGGCCCCCCGCGGGCGCAGTGAGAACCCTGCCGTTCTCCCTCCCGCATCGGCCCGTGGCACGGGGCTGTAACGCGGTGTTGCGACCGCGGCCCGCGCCAGGGTCCGCGCATCACCTCCAAGTCCTTGCGTCCCATCCACTTGCCGCATCATGCCCGATGCGGTCCGGCACGTGCCTTTCCCCACGGCGGCTGAACGCGCCATCGCGGTGCGTCCCCTCGTCCACCGCTCCCCCGGGTAGCCCCATGTTCGCACCCGCTCCCGCACCCCAGCCCCTGCCGCTCCCCCCGGAGCGCATGCTCTCCGTGCTGCGCGCCCTGCAGCGCACCGCCGACGCCTCCGCGCGGGCGTCGGAGACGGGACGCCTGTTCCGCGCGCTGGCCGAGGCGCTGGAAGGCGCCGTCGGCGGCAGCGCCGTCACCGCCACCCTGGACGCGGAGTCCGGCGCCCTGCGGCTGCGCGCCGGCACCGGCGTCTTCGCGTCCGAAGAGGGCGAGCTCCTTCCCGTGGAGGCCAGCCTGGCCGGCGCCGCCTTCACCACGGGCGCCGTGCGCGTGACGGGCGATCCGGGCGCGGAGGCGGACGCCTTCATCATCGAGCGCGAACTGCCGGCGGGTCCCTACCTGGCCGCGCCGCTGGTGGCGGACGGGCGCGCGGTGGGCGTCGCGCTGGTGGCGCGCGCCCCGGGCGCGGCGCCCTTCGACGCCGCGGACCTGGCGGCGCTGGAGCTGGTCTCCGGCGCGGCGGCGGGGGCCCTCGTGGGCGCGGAGGTGCAGGAGGCCCGGCGCCGCAGCCGCACCGCCCTGGGCGCCTGGCGCGCCGAGCGGCAGCTGCGCGACCAGGCCGCGCGGCTGGAGGCGGCGCTGGGGCTGGGCCGGCTGCTCGCCTTCGAGCTCGATCCCGCCACCGGCCGCACCGCGTGGACGGGCGAGGTGGAGTCCATCCTGGGCTTCGCGCCGGAGGGCCCGGGCGCGGCGCTGCAGGGGTGGATCGCCCGCGTGCACCCGGAGGACCGCGCGCGGCTGCAGAGCGCGCTGCACGACGGCGGGCCCACCCCGCGGCGCATCCGGCTGCGGATGGCGGACGGGCAGCAGTCCGTGCGCATCTTCGACCTCTCCGTGGGCGCGGCGGGGAGCACGGAGGCGGACGGGCTGCTGTGCGTGATGCGCGAGGCGGAGCGGCCGACCGTCAGGGAGGTCGTGAACGAGGTGGTGAAGGAAGTGGAGGTGGTGAAGGAGGTCGAGGTGGTGAAGGAGGTGGAGGTCGTCCGCGAGGTGGAGGTGGTGAAGGAGGTGATGGTGCCGGGCGAGCCGCGGATGGACACGGCGATGCTGCAGGCCTTCATCCGCGCCGTGCGGCACGAGCTGGACAACCCGCTCTCCGCGGTCACCGGCGAGGTGCAGCTGCTGAAGCGCGAGTGGATCGTGCAGGCGGAGCCCGCCCTGGAGCGCCCCGTGGACGCCATCCACGAGGCTGCCCAGCGCCTCTGCGACCTGGCCGCGCGCCTGGCCGCCATCGAGCGCGACCCCGGTGCCCTGGTGATCACCGGCGAGGGCGGCGTGGCGCTGCGCCCGGCGGAGACGGAGGGCGGGGAAGGGGCGGCGGATGCGGAGCCCGCGGCGGAAGCCGCCGCCGCGGCGTGACCGCCCGGCTCACCGGTTCACCTTTATCCGATCGGCGGAGTGGAATCATGCGCCAGATCCTGCTGGCGGGGCTGCCCCCCAGGACGGGCGAGTGGCTCGCCTACCGGCTGCGCGGGGAGACCGTGGAGGTCCTGTTCTCCGCCGACGACCTGATCCAGCGCCTGGAGGTGGAGTGCGCCCCGTCCCTGGTGGTGCTCTCCGCTTGCGGGTCGGCGGACGCGGCGGACCGCGAGGTGCAGCGCGTGCGCGCCGCCTGCGGCCCCGACGTGCCGATCGTGGTGGAGGTGGATGCGGGGCAGACCTCCGTCTCCCCGGGCGTGCTGGGGCGGCTGATGCACGGGCACGGCGTCCGCCGCGTGGTCCCCAGCAGCGCCTCGCGCGGGGACCTGCTCGCCGCGGTGCTGGCCTTCCTTCCCGAGGCCGCGCCTCCCCGCCCGCCCGCCCGCCGCACGGCGGCCGCCGCGCCCGCGGTCCCGGTCCGCCGCTTTCCCGACCGGCTGGCGGTGGATGCCCCCGCGGCCGCGCCGCAGCCGCAGCCGGCGTACCGCGTCCCGCCCCCGCCCCGGCGCATCGAGGTGCCGTTCGGCGGCGTATACGGCTTCTCCGCCGCCGCGCCCTCCGCGCCGGCCGTGAACGACGACTACGGGCCGCTGGTGCTGCTGGACACCTCGCTCCATCCGGTGGAGCCCGCCCCGCCGGCGTCCGCCGAGCCCGCCCCGCTGGTGCTGCTGGACGCGTCGCCGCAGGGGGAGCCGCGCGAGCTCCCCGCGTCCGTCCCCGCCATCAATGATGATCCCGCGCATCCCCGCCCGCGGGTGATGGTGCTGAGCGCGGACGGTGCGCTGGTCGATGCCTTCGCGGCCGCGGCGGGCGCGGACTACGAGGTGCGCGTCGGCACCTTCGCGGAGCTGCTGCGCATCGGCCGCGACGACGAGGGCGCGCCCGCGGCGGTGCTGGTGGACGTGCCGCAGGGGCAGGGCGAGCGCGTGTGGCGGCTGCTGGACCGCATCGGCCGGCGGCTGCCGCGGGTGCCGGTGCTGGTCGCCACCACCAGCGACGGCCTGGACGACCGCGTGAACGCGGTGCGGGTGGGCGCCCGCGCCTGCATCCAGAAGCCCGTGGCGCCGGAGACCGCCCGCGACGTGCTGGCCAGCGCCCTCCCCCCGCGCGTGCCGGCCGCCCCCCGCGTGCTGGTGGTGGACGACGATGCGGACGTGCTCCGTTCCGCGGAGGAGCTCTTCGGCCGGCTGGGGTGGGAGGTGCGGACGGTCGCGGAGCCGGCGGAGGTGTGGCAGGCGCTGGCGAGCGCCCGGCCGGACCTGCTGATCCTGGATTCCGATCTCCCCGGGATCGACGGCCTGGACCTGTGCCGCGCCCTCCGCAGCGACCCGCGCTGGCGCCGGCTGCCGGTGCTCTTCCTCACCGCGACCACGGACGTGCCCTGGCTGTATCGCGCCTACGCCGCCGGCGCGGACGACCACGTGGCCAAGCCGTTCTGGGGCCCCGAGCTGGTCTCCCGCGCCCGCAACCGCCTGCGCCGCCTGGAGGTCGCGTGCGTCTAGGCCGCGCGTCCACGCCTGAGCGGGTGAACCCACCGCCCCACCGCAACACCTGCGGAAAGCCCCGCAAACTGCGCGGGGCTTCAACCGCAACTGCTTGTACTACAACGGGTTGTCATCCTGGGTGAGGCGCCGCGCGATTCTGGCGGATTTTCGTGATCCCTGGCGCCCCCAAAGGATCTACTCGCCCGTGCGCGTGGCCAGCTCCCGCGCGATGGGAACTGGCCCGTACCCGAGCGCCATCGCACCGAATCATCCTGAACTCTGAAACTTTTGATGCTCGGCCCCCGTCTTCCTCTCAGCGCCGGCCGCGCATGTCCGGCGGCGAAAGCCGGAGGCGGACCGGCGCCGTACGCAGGCGAAATCTCCGAAAGAACGATGCTCACCCTGGCGACACGGTGGGAGTACACGATGCTCAAGGTCGACGTCTACCGCGGGATCACCGGCCCGCACATCGACGTGGATCGGATCGACGGACGGCTGGACGAGCTGGGCGGGGACGGATGGGAACTGGTCTCCATGATCGGGGCCAACGCCGGCGAGGGCCGCACCAGCGACCTGGTGGCCGTCTTCAAGCGCCCGGTCTGCTGACACGGCCGGCGGGATGGATGTGATACGGGCAGGCGTCCCTCGCGAGGGCGCCTGCCCGTTTTCTCGCGTATCGGGATCCCGGCGACGCACGGCAGGCTTGTGCATCCGCACGGAGACCGTACTTTCCTCCTGCCGCCGGAACCGGATACACGTCCCCGCATCAGTCACAATCCCCTCCATCCCCCGACACATGCTTCTGCGAACCGCATTCATCGCTGCGGTCGTGTTCGCCGTGCCCGCCGCGGGCCAGACCGTGAACCTGCAGGTGGAGCAGCGGGTGCGCATCGTCGCGCCCACGGTAGGCCTCACGTCGCCCACCGCGGCCGTGGTGGTGGGCATCGAGCGCGACACGGCGGTGCTGCAGATCGCGCAGTCGCAGCTGCAGGTGCCGCTGGCCGCCATCTCGCGCATCGAGCACAGCCGCGGGACCCGCCGGGTGGGCACGGCGGCCGTGGGCGCGCTGCTGGGCGCGGGCGCGGGGTACCTGGTCGCCAGCTCGCGGGAGCGCGTGGCGCGCACCGACACGCTCAAGGAGCCGTGCGAGACCAGCCTGGAGTGCCCGCTGGGCTTCCAGTTCGTCTTCGTCAAGCGGTACGGCAGCCGCGACTACGCGCTGACGATGGGCTCCGCCGCGCTGCTGGGCGTGGCGATCGGTGCGTACTTCGGCTCGGAGCGCTGGGAGCGGGTGCCGCTGTACGCGGGCGCCGCCCCCGACGGGCGGAACGGCGAGCTGGGGTTCCGGCTTCAGCTCTGAACCGTCTTCATCCTCCTCCATTCCTCACCCGCTGGGATTCGCCTCGATGACGAAGCCGCTCTTCCGTTCCCTCCGCCCGCTGGCCTGCGCCCTGGCCGCGCTGGCGCTCGCCGCGCCCGGGGCCGCCGCCCAGCGCTCGCAGGAGTCGCTCACCCGCAGGGAGCTGGAGCGCAGCAGCGCGCCCCAGCTGTACGACGCCATCGCCGAGCTGCGTCCGGGCTGGCTGGAGCTGGCCGGGGATCCCTCCACGCCGGCCGCGGCGGACCGCCTGCTCGTCTTCCTGGACGGGCGGCACGTGGGGAACGTGCTGGCGCTCCGCGGCATCCGCACGGACCAGGTGGTGGCGGTGCGGGTGCGCAGCGAGGAGTACGTGCGCCGCACCAATCCCCGCTTTCCGCGCCAGGAGTTCGCCGCGGCGATCTACGTGTCCACGCGGGGCCGTGCCAGCGCGCCGCAGGGGCGGGTGACGATCTCGCTGGACGGGGGCTTCAACGCGCGCTCGCTGCCGCACGGGGTGCGCGACGGCCTGTCCGACGCGGGCTACACCCGCGACTTCGCCGTCACCGAGCTGGGCGTGGTGGACTTCGCCGACGAGGGTACGCCGATCCCCCCGTCCATCGGCGGTACCGTGCACTACCAGGTGCGGGGCCCGATGGGCGTGGGTGTGACCGCGCAGCACACGCTGGAGGGGTGGGCCGGCGGCTGGGATCCCGACCGGGGAGAGGCGGTGAGCGCCTTCATGACCAGCACCGAGGCCGCGGTGCTGCTCACGGCGTCGCGCAACGCGCTGCGCGTGGGCTTCGGGCCGGCGGTGCGCACGGTGAGCTGGAACTGGTCGCGCGGGTTCTGCCAGTGCGCGGACGAGGAGGAGTCCAGCAGCACGGCCTTCGGCGCCGCCTGGGAGGTGGCCGCGCTGCTGCCGGTGGGCCGGTCGCGGGTGGTCCCGCAGTTCAGGGCGATGGCCCGGTGGTATCTCGCGCAGGATCCAACCTACACCCGGCTGCCGGACGACGTGGACGTCGGCGGGTTCGCCATCACCATGGGCGTGGGACTCGCCACGCGATTCTAGCCGGACGCACTCTGCATCCCGACCCGACGGAGGATTTCACGCAGAGGACGCGAAGAGAGAGGGCGCAGAGGACTTCGACGTTCCTCTGCGCCTCCTATTTCCCTCCCCCCCCCGCGTGCTGTCGTTCCCGAGGGAGGCATCGCACCACGCCGCGCACGCCCGGTGCATGCGCGCATGCTCGTGCGCGGGCGGCAAGATCCGGGGCACCTCCCTCCTAAGAAACGTCGCCTCAGCAGGAGCCCGCGTTCGTCCGCGACAAACCCGAATGTCTGATGTGATGGAAGGCGCCCCGCGTCTGCAGGCGCTGAGTGGAAAGTCCGGTGCGAGCCGCCGCGCCCCCTCCGGGCTCGCATGACTCGCCCACCTCCCCCAAAAACCCTGGGGGAGGTTGATGGATGACGAGCGATCCGTGCGAGACGTCTTTCGTCCCACAGGGGAGGCGCAGCAGTTAAGGACTCAGAATGACGGTTTACCCGGATTCGGTATCAGACAGGTGCGTTTCCGGACCGGGGCAACATCAAACCTTCCGGGAATCTGAGCGGGAGTGAAGAAGGGCTCCACGCGCGGTGGAGCCCTTCTCGATTCCTCGTGCCGGTGGAAGCGGCGCGGCTCAGTTGTCGCCGCGGGTCACCGAGCCGTTCGGGGAGGGGATGGACGCCTGCTGCTGCAGCATACGGCCGCCCTTGGTCCACACCGCCACCGCGCCGCACGACGGCGCGCCGTTGCCGGAGAACACCGTCGGCACGGTGGCGGCGGTGGGGTAGATCTCGATCCCCTCCACCATCGTCTGGTCCACCGTGTTGTCCACCGACCCCGCGCCCAGCTCACCCGTGGGGAGCCGCGGGTTCACCACCTCGCCGTCCAGGTAGACGCGCAGGTTGCAGTCCGCCTGGCGCACGCCGGTGGAGGTGACCCGCTGCGCGATCAGCAGCCGCTCCTCGCCGTCGCGCCGCACCGCCACGCCCGGCGCCGTGGCGATCAGGTCGCTGACGTAGGCGGGGCGCAGCATCTCCACGTGCTCGCGACTGAAGAACCGCCCCGCGCTGTTGCGCAGGCGCGCATGGAACGCCTCCAGCACCGGCGACGGCAGCACCTGCGCGCGCGCCAGCAGGGTGAGCGGCGCCCCCAGCGCGACGCTGGGCCGCACCCGCAGCTCCACGTTGTGGTACACGTACGCTTCGGTCACCAGCGTGGCCGTCACCGGGGCGTAGCCGCGGGCGCGAACGCGCAGCCGGTACACACCCAGCCGGCGCATGGGCATCCGAAAGTTGCCCAGCGAGTCGGTGATGCGGGCGCGCTTCACGTCGCCCCAGCTGTCGATCAGCTCGATGCGGGCGTCGGCGATGGGGCGGCCGGAGTCGTCGTCGCGGAGTACGCCGTCGACCAGGACCTGCGCGGGGAGCGGCACGGCCGCGACGAGCGCGAGGGCGCAGAGAAAAAGGAGTACGCGGCGCATGGGGGGACCGGACGCGGTGCGGGAAGGAGCTACTGAGCAGGGCTTCAATTTTAATCTTTTTGCCCGGTTTCGGCCAGCATCCTTTCCGGCTGTAATTCGATGTTCAGAACGGCTCTCCAGGCAGTGACAGCGCCGCGGTGGGCAAACACGATGAGAGAAAGTTCCATCCATCCGCAGGAAGTGCGTCCGGGGACCGCGCACATCCGGACTTCACGGCAGGGACCCCGCCACCGCAGCGCCCGCCGTTCCCCGTTCCTGCTCCCTGTTCCCTACCTCCCCGGCCGCTTCAACGCGGGCATCTTGCCGATGGTGGCGTAGAGGTCGCCCCACAGCCGGCCCACGGGGCGCAGCGCCGCGGTGTCGGCGAACCGGGTGCCGGGGGCCAGGGGCACGGCGTCCGCCAGGCGCACGCGCAGCACCTCGCCGATCACCAGCGTGTTGGGGGCGCCGTCCAGCTCCACCACCTTGAACACGCGGCACTCCAGCACCGCCGGGCAGTCCGCCACGTACGGCGCGTCCACCGACTCCGCCTGCGCCGCGGCAAGCCCTGCGTGCGCGAACTCGTCCACCTCCGGCCCGTACTCGCCCGCGGTGTCGTTCATCGCCTCCAGCTGCGGCTCCGTGGCCACGTTGACGCAGAAGGCGCCGGTCGCGCGGATGTTGCGCAGCGTGTCCTTCTCCACTCCGCCCCGGCTGCCGATGGAGACGGAGACCAGGAACGGCGTCGCGGCCACCGCGGCGAAGTAGCTGAACGGGGCCAGGTTGCGCTCCCCCTCCGGCGAGCGGGTGGAGACCCAGGCGATGGGCCGCGGCACCACCAGCGAGGTGAGGAGCTGGTACCGCTCGCGGCTGGTGAGCGCCGCGGTGTCCCAGATCACCCCGCGCCTCCGCCCGGCAGGGCCAGCGAGCGGCCGATCCACTCGCGGACGTCGCGCGCCTCGTCGGGGCTGATGCCGTGGCCCATGGGGTAGTCGCGCGTCTCCAGCTCCGCCCCGGCGGCCCGCAGCGCCTCGCGCCCCTCCTGCCCCATGGTGAAGGGGATGGAGGGGTCCATCGTCCCGTGCCCCCAGAAGAAGCGCGTGCCCTGTACCGACTCCGGCGTGGCGCGCACGGTGGGGTGGTGGGGGAGGAACCCGCTCAGGCACAGCACCAGCGGCACCGCGCCGGGATTGCGCAGCGCGTACCCCACGGAGATGGTGCCGCCCTGGGAGAAGCCGCCCAGGACGATCGGCCCCGTGCGCACGGGCAGCTGCGCCGGGACTTCGGCCAGAAAGCTCGCCAGCTCCTGCTGCGAGTGCTCGAAGCTTTCCGGCTCGGGGATGTTGAGCCCCAGGTAGCGGTACCACGCCCACCCCGGCCCGTACCCCCACGGCTGCCCCGGGTGCGGCGCCTCCGGCGTGACCACCACGGCGTCGGGCGCCAGCAGCGGCGCAAGCTGCAGCAGGTCGAAGCGGTCCGACCCGCGGCCGTGAAGGAGCACCACCAGCGGCGCGCCGTCCTGCACCCCCGGCGGTACCACCTGCTCGTAGCGGAGCATTGCGTCAGCCTTTCCAGAAGCGAGACTCGTACGAACCGCCCATTCTAGCGGCTTCCCTTCACCCTCAGGGTGTTCATTTTGACGCGTTGCATTATATCTTAGCGCGACCTCCGCACCAACGGCTCCGTTCCAGCGCTGACGACGATGCTCACCCGAATTGAAGTTGATGGTTTCAAGACGTTCGAGAACTTCGCACTCGACTTGAACCCCCTCCTCGTCGTGGTCGGACCGAATGCTGCCGGTAAGTCCAATCTCTTCGACGCTATCCAACTGCTCGGCCGACTTGCCGTAGATGACCTCCGGACCGCCTTCAACAGCTTGAGGGGAGAGCCGCACGAGCAGTTCAGACTTCAGCCAAGCGGCGAGCACGGTAAGCACATCCGACTCGCCGTGGAGGTTCTGCTGGACCGCACGGTACGAGATCCGTGGGGCGGGACCGCGGATGTCCGCTACACACGCATCAGGTATGAGGTGGATATCGAGCGGCGGGTTGATGCTCGAGGAATCGAACGCCTGATTGTCGCGCGAGAAACCGCGGAACCGATCAAAGGCAATGCCGACACATGGCGGCCTCATGGCTCCGGCCCGTCCAAGGCATTCAAGCGGCGCTTTATGAGATATGGTCGCGCCACCAACTTTCTCTCAACCAGAGATCAAGGAGGCACGACTACGTTTCATATTCATCAGGATCCGAGCGGCGGTCGGACAAGGTCAGCGACGGCGGCGGAGACCACCATTCTTTCCAGTATCACCAGCACGGAGTTCCCTCATCTGTTCGCCCTGCGTGAGGAATTGCGCTCCTGGCGTTTTCTGCAACTCGACCCTGGTTCACTCCGCAAACCCAGCCCAAAGAACGCACCGGAACTGCTGGAGTCGGATGGTTCCAATCTCCCGACGGTGCTTGCGAGGATTGAGGCCGAGACTCGCAACGAGATCCGGCCGGAAGGAGCCCTGGCAGACATTGGTGCTGACCTTTCCTCACTGATATCTGGTGTGGTCAAGCTCGATGTAGAGGACGATGAGGCAACCCGGAAGTACCGAATCCGAATCACGGTGGGTGGGGAGCACCCGTTCAGTTCGGAAGTAGTTTCGGATGGAACGCTCAGGGTGTTGGCCCTGCTGGCGATGCTCCACGATCCACGCCATCGCGGGTTGGTTTGCTTCGAAGAACCGGAGAACGGAATCCATCCGGCCCGGCTCGGGGCGCTAATCGAAGTTTTACGCCGGATGGTGACTCGTGCAGACCTGAGTCACTACGAGGAGGACACGCCGCTGAACCAGATGCTTCTGAACAGCCACTCCCCGGTTGTGCTCTCCCATCTGGTGGATAGTGAGTTCGTGTTCGCAGACACCGTTACGAAGCTGGACAGCGAGACTCGCGCGAAGCAGAGGAAAACTCGCATGCGGCCAGTACTGCCTAAAGATCAGGGCGAACTGGAATTGCCGACAATCCACCGGGGAGAGTTTATAACGCGTTTTGATGTTGCGCGGTACCTGAGTACTGTTGTCCAGCAGGCGGGATGACATGGCATATCTCGCACTGGCGCTGTTCGCAGAAGGCGTTACCGACCACAGGTTCTTCGCTCCATTGCTCACGCGCCTGATTGAAGACATCTACTATGAATCCGGCCGCGGTACACTGGAACTTGCGGATGTTCTCATCCTCGATCCGGCTGAAGAACAGCGGCACTTGTCTCGGGAGCATCAGATCGCCCAAGCCGCACGCTTGAACGCGGGCGCTTTCCACATCCTGTGCGTGCACGCTGACGGTGGTACAAATGACCGGCGTGTTCGTGAGCAGCAGGTGAATCCCGGATTGCAGCGCGCACTTCAGGAACTAGGGGATGGGTATGCGGGCGTGGCCGTGGTTCCGATCCGAGAAATGGAAGCGTGGACTCTTGTCGATGGGGATGCACTGCGGAGCGCATTCCGAACGACTCTGGACAATACGAGCCTTGGTGTGGTAGGACGCCCGAAAGACTGTGAACGAATCCCAGATCCTAAAGCGGTCCTGAACCGGGCGTACTCCCTTACGCTTCCGGGATCCAAACGGGGAACAAATACAACCGCAGCGGGGGTGCTCCAGCTGATTGCGGAATGCGTTCGTCTCGATCTGCTCCGGGAAGTGCCCGCTTTCGCCGCTCTTCGGATCGAACTGGAGGACGCGCTTCGAAAGTTGAATTTCCTCACCTGACGAGGGAGCGTGAGCCGTCTTGCACGTCCGGCGGCACCACCTGCTCGTAACGGCGCATTGCCATTCCTCCGTGGCTACAGGTTCAAGTGCCCACTGCCCCGGCCCCATGTACTCGGCACTTGAACCTGCTTCACGGCTCGTTCCTCGTCCCCAGTTCGCCCGTCTCGCGGTCGTACACGACGATGTGCTCCCACTCGCTCGCGTCGGAGCGCGCGACGACCGCCACCACGGGCTCCGTGTCGCTCAGGTTGAACACCTCGTGCGGCACCCCGGGCTCGATGAAGATGAAGTCGCCGGGGCCGTTCTCCACGCTCATCCGCAGGTGCGGCCCGTACTCGTGGCGCACGCGGCCCTCCAGGATGTACAGCATCACCTCGAAGTCCACGTGCACGTGCGCGTGGGCCACGCCGCCGGGCGGGATGGTGGCCACGTTCATCGACAGCTTAGTCGCCCCCACGTTGGCGGCCGACATCCCCGTTTTGTAGCGGATGCCGTTCCAGGCCCGGTGCGTTCCGCTGCCGCGGATCACCAGGATGCCGCCCTCGCCCTCCACGGGCGCCGCCGCGTCGTCCGCCATCGGAGGCTACTCCGTGGAGATGGTGGTGACGCCGGGCGTCATCTGGAACGGGTTGGAGCGGATGGACATGATGCCGCCCACGAGCAGCAGCAGCGCCAGCGCCACGCCGGCCAGCGCGATGGTGTGCGACCGGCGCGCGTCCGTCTGCTTGCGCGCGTAGACGGTGAGCCCGTGCGCCACGAACGCCGCCGCGATCATCATCACCAGGTGCCCCATGAGCGCGCTGTACCACGGCCGGGTGAAGAGGAGCACGAGGCCCAGCGTGACCTGCAGGTCCAGCACCCCCGTGAACACGGCGGTGATGGCGCGGGACTGCCCCTCGTACGGGCGGCGCGCGCTGATCCCCCACACCAGCACGCCGATGGCGAGCAGCCCCGCCAGCAGCACGAGGAAGCGGAGCCCGGAATGCGCGTAGAACAGCACGTTGGCCATGCGGAGACGCCTGGGATGCGGGTGGAATGGGTGCGGTCGGCTGCCGCGTGGACAATGTAGCGCGGGGACGGGAAAGTGCGAGAGTGCGAGAGTGCGAACGTGGCAGGTGCCGCGTTGGTGTGCCGGGGAGAGATCCTGCCGCCCGCCGCGCCCCCTCCGGGCTCGCATTACTCGCCCACCTCCCCCAAAAACCCCTGGGGGAGGTTGAGGTGGGGCCGCGGCCGGAATGCTTCGACGGATCTCACTGGGTGCGCGGGGCCCCTCTCCCCGGCCCCCTCCCCGCGCGTTCCTCGCGCAAGGGGGAGAGGTCGCCCGCCTGTAGAAGCCTGGCCATTCTGAGAGGGGGGCGCCCGCCGCCTCGCATCGAGCCATCCACCGTGCACGCCGCTGTCCCGAACCACCCCTCCCCCGGGGTTGGGGGAGGAGTCGCCCGCCGTTGCGAGGAACGAGCGAAAGGCCGGGCGGGGGAGAGGGCCTCCCGCGCAGCGGGCCGTGGGGTAAAACCGTCCAGTGCCCCGATTCCTGCCAGAGCGCCCTGGTCCTGTCCTATCCTCCATCCTCTGTAACCTGTAACCCGTCCCCTGTAACCTGTCCCCTGTAACCTGTCCCCTGTAACCTGTCCCCTGTAACCTCTCCCCTCGCCGGCCCCGCGAACCGTCCGCGCCCTCCGGTGTATCCGACCGGTCTTGCACCCCAGCGGACCCGCAGTACCTGCCATGAAGCGAGCCTACATCGAGACCTACGGCTGCCAGA
>DATAAG010000090.1:0-4637 GCA_036260235.1 Longimicrobium sp. | reverse complement strand
GCGGCGGGGGGCGGCCTACCACTGCGCCACGATGTCGCGCAGGTACTCGCCGGCCAGGGTGGCGCCGGCGTCGTCGTTGCTCAGCACGGCCACCACGGTCCGGCTCGTGGGGTAGATCCACACGTAGGCGCGGGCGCCCGGCTCCGCTCCGCGATGGCCGAACGAGCCGGGATGGCCGGTGAGGTCCACGCCATACCCCCAGGGATGCTCCGGGCGGCCGCGCGTCATCATCGCCAGCGACTCCGCGCTCAGCAGGCGCCCCGAGAGGAGCGCGTCGCCGAAGCGCGCCAGGTCGCGGACGGTGGAGTGCACGCCGCCCGCCGGGCCGCCCCGCCAGTCCATGCGTGCGGGGCTCGGCAGCGCCGGCCCCGGCGTGAATCCGGCGCGCAGACCCGGGTAGCGGGTGTAGGGCACCGCACGGCGCGCGACGGTGCTGTCGTGCGGGAAGAAGCCGGTGTCCTCCATCCCGGCGGGCCGAAAGACGTGGTCTTCCACGTACTGGTAGTAGTCGGATCCGCTCGCCGCTTCGATCACGGCGCCCAGCACCAGGTAGCCGCGGTTGCTGTAGGTGAAGCTCGTCCCGGGCGGAAAGGCCAGCGTCGTGTCCGTCAGCAGCCGCACCATCTCCGGCACCGTGCGGGTGAGCGCCATGGCGCTGTCCAGCCCCGCCCCCAGCTCGCCCAGCCCGGACGAGTGCTCCAGCAGCTGCCGCGCGGTGACCCGCTCGCCCACCTGCCGCGGCAGCGAGGGGACGTACCGGCCGACGGGCGCGTCCAGGTCCAGCCGCCCCGCCTGGGCAAGCTGGAGCGCGGCGACGGCGGTGAACACCTTTCCCACCGATGCCAGGCTGAACCGGGTGCGCACGGTGTTGGGCTCCCGCGCCTCGCGGTCGGCCATCCCGTACGCACCCTCGAACACCGGCGCCCCGTCCTTCCAGACGGCGACGCTCCCGCTGAAGTACCCCGCGTCCACCATCTCGCGCATCACCCCCTCGAGGTGCGCGGGGAGTGCGGCGCGACTCACCCGCGGCCTGCGCGCGTCCGCGAACGGCGGACGCACCCCCCGGCCCATCCCCACGCGGGTGATCAGGTGCGGCGCGGCCGAGTCCACGAACACCAGGAGATCGATCCAGGTGCGCGTGACGCGGCCGCGCAGCCAGGCGCGCGCCCGCACCGAATCCGCATCCACGATCGAATCGACCTCCAGGGGGCCGTAGAGGGTATGTACCTCCATCCACCGCTGCACCGCCCGCGGCGTGCCTCCGGACCCCTCCAGGTGGCCGGGGTCGTACGTCCTTTCCGCGAAGCGCGCGATCCGCGCGGAATCGCCGGAGTTGATCGCGGCCAGCAGCCCCCGGAGCGCCTGCGCGGCCCGCGGCGTGTCTGCCCGCGCAACCGCCTGTGCCGCGGGCGCGGATGCCAGCATGCCGGCGGGTGGAGCCGCGCACCCGGCGAGCGCAGCGGCGGAGAGCAGCAGGGTGAGGGCGAAGTGGCGTCTGCGCATGGAAGAGCCGGGTGGCAGGTGGAGGGACCGACCCGGTGGATCGGCGGCTGCACCCCTGTGACGCACATCCCAGCCAGACGGTTGGTTCCGGCTGACACTCGCCCCGAACACGCGGGCGTCGATCGCGTCGCCCCCATCGCACGGATGGCCGGGTGTGCGGCAGGCCGGCACGCGCAGGCATCGCGTGATCTTCGCCGCGTTACATTCGCTCCTGCGGGCGGGCCGGCAGGTTACCCGACCGGAATCACAACCGTGCATCACCGTCGGGGACTGGACGCCGGGACCGCGCCTCGCATGTCGTGAGAACCACGCACCCCCTCACCCCAGGTCGAGCCCGATCTGCGGATCGTCGGCGCGGCGCCCGGGCTGCGGGGGCGGCTCGTCCGGCGGGGCGGCGGCGTCTTGGGTGCGGATCCAGCGCTCCAGCACGCCGACGACGTACGCGCGCTCCTCGTCCGTCAGCGCGCGGCCCCTGGGGATGTGGTGCCACTTCGCCAGGCAGCCGCGGCAGCAGGTGGCGGTGGCGTGCTGGGCCAGGAAGACGGGGTGGCCGCGCATGGGCGTCTGCCGGCCGTCGTTCGGCGGGTCGGCGGGCGCCAGGCGGCCGGCCACCATCTCGTCGGCGTGTTGCAGCACCGTCTCCATCCCCCTGCCGCGCAGGTAGGCGAGCTCCGGTCCGCGCAGCCGGAAGCGGCGGCGGAAGGAGGAGCGGGAGAGGGCGTCGAACAGGTCGTCGGGGTCGCGCATGGCGGCAATCTATCCGCCCGCCGCGGCCGCCGCCCCTCCTGCCGGGACCGGGAAACACCCGGGCTGGCGCGGGGGGGCCAACTGCTTATATTCCAACACCCTGCCGGCCGCGATCCTCCGCGGCGCCTCGCCCGCACGGGCGGCGGCACGGCCTGCAACTTTCCCGACCCCCTTCCGTACTCCTGCCCGCCGCGGCCGCATCCGCGCCGCGCAGCCGACCTTCGGAGCCATGGACCCCTTTCTCTTCTGCCTGATCCTGGGCATCGCCGGGCTGGCCGTGATGGCGATCAGCGGGGTGGCCGCGCACGGGCACGACGCCTCGCACGGGCACGGGGGCAAGGACGTGGGCGACGTCTCCCTGCCCGGCCACGGCGTCAAGGAGCTGGGCGGCGTGCACGTGAAGGACGTGGGCGCGGTGCACGTCAAGGACGCGGGCGGCATCCACGTGAAGGACGCCGGCGACGTGCACGTGAAGGATGCCGGCGACGTGCACGGGCACGACGGCGGGGCCGACGGACACGACGTGGGCGACGCGATCGGCGAGTACCTGCTCTCGCTGCTGTCGCCGCGGGTGGCGTTCAGCGTCCTGGTGGGGATCGGCGCGGCGGGGCTGCTGCTGGACCCGTTCCTGGGCGGCGTGCTCCTCCTGCTGGCCGCCGTGCTGGCCGGCGTGGCGTTCGAGCGGCTGCTGGTGCGGCCGTTCTGGAACTTCTTCTTCCGCTTCGCCAGCACCCCCGCCCAGACGCTGGAGACGGCGCTGATGGACCGCGCCACCGCCGTCACCGGCTTCGACGCGCAGGGGCAGGGGGTGGTCTCCATCATCCTGGACGGGCAGATCGTGCAGCTGCTGGGCACGCTGCGGCCGGAGGACCGCGAGCAGGGCGTGCGGGTGCGGGCGGGGGACGAGCTGCTGGTGGAGGACGTGGACGGGCGGCGGAACCGGTGCGTGGTGAGCTGGCTCGGCGCGGGTGCGCCGGCCGACGACGGGCGCTGAAGGCGCGCCCCCGAACCTTCCTGGAGGGAACATGTCAGCCCTGGCAATCCTGGGAATCCTGGCCCTGGTCTTCATCTTCATCCCGATGATCGTGACGGGATTCCTGCGCAACGTGGAGGCTGGCACCATCCGCATGGTGAGCTGGCTCAGCGGCCGCACGCTCATCTTCCGCGGCCCCGGCAAGAGCTGGGAGGTGCCGCTGCTCACCACCGGCACCACGCTGAGCAGCAAGGCCATCAACGTGGACTTGGACATCACGGACCAGACGGCGGACCTGGACGACCGCGGCGTGCCGCAGCCCATCAAGGTGCGGGTGCTGGCCAGCGCCATCGTCTCCGTCGGCGATTCGGACGAGATGATCAAGACGGCGGCCAACCGCTTCTTCAGCAAGCCCGACGAGGAGCAGATGAACATCCTCATCGACCTGCTGAGCAGCTCCGGCCGCCGCGCCATCAACCTCCTGACGCACGACCAGCTCTTCAGCGCGAAGACCGCGCCGAAGCTGCCGGCGGGCGCGCCCGCGCCGGCGGCGGGGACGGCGGTGGCGGTGCAGGACGAGGTGACGCGCGCCCTGGTGCCCTCGCACCGCGGCGAGGTGGAGGACGACGACGACCCGCTCGCCATCATCATCCGCAAGGCGTGCTCGCGCGAGCTCACCGACCTGGGGCTCACCTTCAATTCGCTGAACATCAAGGTGGTGCAGAGCGACGTGGCCGAGGCGCGCCGCCGCCAGAGCACCGCCGAGGCGCAGGCCAACGCCGAGATCGTGGCCGCGCTGCAGACCCGCCGCGCCAAGGAGGCGGAGATCGAGGCGGAGCGGGTGATCAGCGACCGCCAGCGCGAGCTGGAGCAGACCAAGGCCGCCAACGCGGCGCTGGTGGCGGAGGCGGAGGCCAAGAAGCAGCAGGCGCTGGCCACGCAGCGCATGGCGGAGCTGGAGGCCACGCAGATCGCCCAGGCCCGCGCGGACGCCGAGCGGGTGCGCATCGAGGCGGAGGCGCAGGCCCGCGCGGAGGCCATCCGCATCACCACGGTGGCGCAGGCCACGGCGGAGAGCATCCGCAAGGTGAACGAGGCCATCCAGCAGGGCGGCGAGGCGTACTTCCGCTACAAGCAGATCGAGATGCTCCCCGACGTGGCGCCGTTCATCGCCGACGCGCTGGCCAAGGCGCGCCTGGTCACCATCTCCGGCGGCGGCGAGAGCGCGGCCGAGGGCACCACCAACAGCATCACGGGCGTCATCCAGACGGTGCTGGCCGCGCAGCTCGTCTCCCGCGCCGGCCTGGGCGGCGGCGAGGACGAGGCGGAGCCCGCCCGGGCCGTCCCCGTCGGCCGCATCGTCAGCGACGAGTAGGTGGTTGCGGTGGATGAACGGCGCGTGGGCCCGGGCGAT
>DATAAG010000089.1:0-4173 GCA_036260235.1 Longimicrobium sp. | reverse complement strand
CGCCGACCGAAGGATCTCGCCGGCAGCACCGGGGGGCTGGATCAGTGCCGTGAGGCCAGCCCCGCGATGGCCGAGACGAGATCCTTCGGTCGCGCGCAAGCGGTTGAGTGACTTCAGGTTCCGGATGTGCGCTCCCTCAGGAAATCAACGCTCGGTTGTCCGAATGACCCATTCTTAAACACCTCTCAGGAAGACAGCGCTGTGAGGAGGTTTGGCGGCACCCTCTGGTGTCGATGGTCAGCCCGCGGCGCGCAGCTCGGAGGTGCAGGCGGGGCAGCGGACGGCGGCCAGGTGGATGCGCGAAAGGCAGAACGGGCAGTCCTTTTCCGTGGGTGCCGGGGGCGGTGCGGGCGGGGCGAAGCGCTCGCGCATGCGGGTGGCGGAGCGCACCAGCAGGAACACGGCGAAGGCGGTGATCAGGAAGGTGATCACGTTGTTGATGAACAGCCCGTAGCTCACGATGGGCGCTCCCGCCTGCACCGCCGCCGCGCGGCTCGGAAAATCCCCCCGGCCCAGGTTCCAGTACAGCTCCGCGAAGTCCACGCCCCCCGTCGCCATCCCGATGGGCGGCATCAGCACGTCGTCCACGAACGACTTGACCACCGTGGCGAACGCCGCGCCGATGATGATGCCGACCGCCAGGTCCAGCACGTTGCCCTGCGCGATGAACTTCCGGAACTCACCGGCCATCGTCCGCCCTCCGTCCGGGGAAGACCGCCCGCTGAACCGACACAGGGATGTATCGCCCCGGGCCCCGGCGCAAGCCTGGCGACTGTCCCTCGGGCGCCCCCGCTGTACCAGCCACGTCACGGTTCCTCACCTGCCGCGAAAAGTTCCCGGCGGAGACAATCAGCGTGCAAACCGCCCTTCTGCAATCACTTGACTGATACGGTAGCAGGGCGAGCATTCGCGTTCCGCCCGCGGCACGGCGGGTGCTCTGCGGACGTGCGTCCGGCCGCGCATTTCCGAGCGCGCCCCGGACGCGGCATCGCGCCGACCCGCAACCGAACGGGCCGGCGCTTCGTTTACGCTGTACGCGAACCGTCCCTGGGGGCGCGGGACGGATGAAATGGATACCGGTCCAGCAGGACCTGCGACCGTGAGGTACATAGATGATGAGCACGTTGAGGGGCCGGCCCCGGGCCCACCCCGGGCCCGCGCCTGACGGGCTGGTGGAGCGCCTGGACGCGGAGCTCCGCGCCCGCGCCGCCCGCGAGGTGGCGCGCGCGCGCGCCGCGCACGACCAGGCACAGGCCGCGGCCGCCGCCAAGGCCGCGCGCGCGGAGCTGCACTACCAGTCCCTGGGGATGGACGTGGGCGGGATCGCCGCGTTCCACCGCATCCTGGCCAACGAGGACGCCGCGGCCCGCATGGCGCTGCGCCAGTCGACCGCGCTCCCCGTGCGGCCGCGCGAGGGGATGGGGCTGGCGGACGACCGCGACTGGATCCCCGGCTCCGACCAGCACCGCTGTCCGTACGGCATCACCCTGCACAGCGCGCACGCCGTGCGGCGCGCCGCGTCGGCGCGGGGGAGCGGCAACGGGTGGTTCGGCAGCGGCGCGCAGCAGGCGTGGGAGACGGAGCTCTGGCACTTCGCCTGGACGCCGCCGGAGACGGGGTGGTACACCTTTCGGCCGGTGGTGGCGTTCCGCGGGACGTACATCGTGCAGGCGGCGGACGACTTCTGGACCTCCAAGCGCGCCGCGGTGGCCGTCCGCTTCGCGATGCACCACTGGCAGGGCACGTGGAAGCGCGACGGCCGCCCGGACGGCGGCGGCACCGCGTGGACGCGCGGCGGCGCCAACCTGGGCGAGTGCGAGGGGATGGACTGGGAGCACGTCCCCCGCGGCGACGGCATCCACCCGGTGCCGTTCGCCGCCGGGGAGCCGGCCCTGGTCTCCGTGCAGCTCACCCTGCACGCCGCCGCCCGCGGCGAGGGCTCGTTCGCCGAGATCAGCGCCGCCGGAGACGGCGGCTACCTGGCCTGCCGCTCCCTGCTCGGAACGTACACCGGCCCGCCCCCGCTGGCGTAGACGGCCCTTCGCGGACGAGGTTCCCGGCGCGTCGGAGAGCTCGTCTCGCACGCCGGGCGCCCCCCCGGCCCTCCCCCGCAGACCGCGCGGGGGAGGGAGATCGGCGTACGTCAGTGGCAGACGCGGTTGCGGCCGGAGCGCTTTGCCTCGTACAGCCGCGCATCCGCGGCGGCGAGGAGAGACGCCGGGCTCGCGGCGTCGCGGACTGACGCCAGGCCGATGCTGAGCGTCACCCGCAGCCCGGGGTGGATGGCATCCCAATCGTACCGCTCCACCGCCGCGCGCAGGGACTCGCAGACGGCGGCCGCGTGCTCCAGCGGCGTCTCCACCAGCAGCACCACGAACTCCTCTCCGCCGTAGCGGGCGACCGCGTCGATGGCCCGCACTCCCTCGCGCAGGAGCGAGCCCACCTGGCGCAGCACCCGGTCCCCCACCCCGTGCGAGAACCGGTCGTTCACCTCCTTGAACCAGTCCACGTCCGCGATCGCCAGCGCCAGGTCATGCCCCAGCGCGTGCGCGCGCTCCAGTTCCGTGGCCAGCACCGCGTCCAGGTAGCGCCGGTTGTACAGCCCCGTCAGCGCGTCCTCGCGCGTCTGGCGCTCCAGCTCGTCCGCGCGGTGCCGCAGCAGTTCGGCCTCGTGCTGCGCCTTCTCCACCTCCGCCTTCACCATCACCGCGCGGATCTTCTGGTCCGCTTCCTGGCCAAAGATCTCGCTCTCCAGCTCGCGATACGCCTTGTAGCGGCGGAACGCCTCGGCCAGGTTCCCCGCCTCTTCGTGAAGCCGCGCCAGGTCCCGGTTCGCCTGCACCACCAGGTGGCGCGCGCCGGCCTCGCTTCCCACGTGCACCGCCTCTTCCAGGTGGCGCACGGCCCGGGCGTGCTCGCCCTGCGCGGCCAGCGCCTCCCCAGCGTGCAGAAGGATGGCGGCCTCTTCGTAGCGGGCCCCCAGCTCGCGGCTGGCCGCCAGCGCAGTCTCGAAGAGCTCCAGGGCCTCCGCGTGCTGGCCGAGCAGGTGCGTCACCTCGGCCACGTTGCACAGGGCGCTGACCTCAGCGCGCCGGTCGCCTGCGTTGCGCAACTCGTTGTGCGCGCGGGAGAAGTACTCCAGCGCAGACTCCAGAAGACCCAGCGACCTGTACGTGCTGCCGATGTTGTTCAGCGCGGAGCCGACGTGCGCGGCACCCGCCTGCCGCAGGAGCTCCAGGCTGCGGGTGTAGTGGTTCAGCGCCTGGTCGTGCTCCCCCAGCAGGGAGTGGATGATGCCCAGGTTGTTGAGGCAGTTGCCCACTCCCAGCGTGTCTTCCAGCTCTTCCTTGATCGCAAGCGCGGCGAGGCCGTAGTGGAGCGCCTCGGCGTACTCGCCGATCTGCTGGTGGTCGCGGCCGATGGCGAGCAGCGTGTCGGCCTCTCCCGCGCGATCGCCGATCTCGCGCAGGATGGTCAGCGCCTCCGCATGCAGCCGCAGCGCATCGCCGTGGTCGCCCGCCCGGGCGCGGTCGTGGCCGAGCCATCGGAGCGCCGTCGCCTCGCCGGACCGGTCACCGATGCCGCGGCAGAGATCGTACGCAGCCCGAAGGACGCTGGCGGCCTCGTCGTACTCCGACAGCAGGATCAGGCACACGCCGCGCGTGCACAGGCTGGTGGCCAGCCCGGGAACGTAATCGTGCGCGGCGGCCAGGTTCGCCGCTTCCCGCGCGAGCTCCACGGCCTGCCGCGGGTTGGCGTAGCGCTCCGCCCAGGCGCGGGCGTTCAGAGCGCGGATGTGCTGCCGAAGGTCGCCGGCAGGAGCGGCGGGAGAAGAAAGGTCGGAGTTTGCCATGGTCGCATGAACCCTCGGTCCATCGTTCATTCCGGCGGCGGGGACGAATCCGGCATGGCCGCCCGCCGCCCGAACACCGTGATCCCGTCAGTGGCAGACGCGGTTGCGGCCGCCGCGCTTGGCGTCGTACAGCCGGGCGTCGGCCGCGGCCAGGAGCGACTCGGGACTGGCGGCGCCGTGCCCGGACGCCACCCCCAGGCTCAGCGTCACCCGCAGCCCCGGGTGCACGGCGTTCCAGTCGTAGCGCTCCACCGCGGCCCGCAGCGACTCGCACACGGCGGACGCGTGCTCCAGCGGCGTCTCCACCAGCAGCAGCGCGA
>DATAAG010000088.1:0-15593 GCA_036260235.1 Longimicrobium sp. | reverse complement strand
ACAGGCTCACCGTCGCGGGGGCGGCGGGCGCGGCCGGCGGGGTAGTGGGGCGTGGGGGGGCGGTGTTGAAGGCCTCCCACTCGGCGCGCAGGCGGGTGAAGAGGTCGTGCAGCGGCGAGCCCTCCGCCTCGTACTGGCCGCGGCGGTCCTCCACGATGTGGCGCAGCAGGACGTAGCATGCGGTCGCCTGGCCGCAGGCCTCCAGCGCGTCGAACTGGTCCTTTCCGGTGAACCAGAGGGTGGTGGGCACCGCCTGCGCGGACTGCGACAGCTCCACCAGCCCCGGCGAGGGCTCCAGCCAGCGGTGCTCCCGGAAGAACGCCGGATCCTCCAGCTCCAGCGCGTAGATCAGGTTCCTGACCGTGCGCCCCTTGAAGTCCGCGTCGCTGGCGACCATGCCGTACACCAGCCCGCGGATGCGCTCCATGAAGACGCCCGAGGTGAGCGCCAGCAGCGAGGTGATCCGCAGCACCATCATCTGCGTGAACTCCGGCACCGTCAGCCTGCTCAGGCTAGGCCACGCCTTCGTGTCGATCGTCTTCCTCAGGGTGATGAACCCCTGCTTGAGGCTGTGCCGCAGCCACGCCAGCCCGCCCGCCGTGCCCGCCGCCAGGAGCCCGGGCACGAGGTACAGCAGGTAGTCCGTGGGGCCCCAATCCCCGGCACGGGCGGTGTGAACGGCGTTCCACCCCAGCACCACGAAGGCCGCCAGCGCCAGCAGGAACAGCAGAAATCCCAGCCGCTCCACCCCTTTCAGCGTCACGTGCCCGCGGCTGGCCGGGTTCGGCGGGACGTCGTAGATGTCGGTCACGCGGCTGCTGACGTCGCTGATCATCAGCGTGGTGGCGGAGGTGCCTTCGAAGGCCAGCAGCAGGCTCTCCATCCCCTGGTTGTCGTAGATGCCGCCGTCCATCAGCGGCAGCCCGCCCTTGAACTTCGGCCCCAGCTCGTCGATTGCGGACTGCAGGGGGTACGACGGCGTCCAGCGGAAGTCCTGCGGAAAGACCAGCGGCTCGTACCCGCCGGGAAAGCACTGCGAGGCGGCCACGATGTCCGCCATCCGCAGGTGCATCGCCACGGAGCGCGGCAGGTGGTAGTTCGGGTTCTCCAGCCCCGGCGCGGCGTTCTCGCTGCGGCGGAAGCGAAAGTCACGGCCGGTGTGGAACTCGGTGGAGTTGAAGATGGCCTCTTCCAGCTGCAGCCCCCGCGCGCCCAGCACCTCGGCGAAGCGGCGGTCGCCGAAGAGGTTGGGGCGCGCGTACACGTCCGCGGCGGCGCGGATCAGGCTGGCCCACTGCTGGCCGCCGCCCCTGCGGTCGCCCGTCAGCCCCTCCAGCGCCTCGGCGATGACGTTGTTCTGCACCAGGTAGCGCGAGAACTCGTCGTGGAACTGGCTGAACGGCTTGCCGTCGAGCATGCTGACCACCCACGCCATCCCGACGATGCTGCCGCCGGAGACGGTGGACAGGCCCACCACGCCGGGAAGCAGCCCCACGCGGTCCATCAGGCGCATGCTCCCCAGGTGGAACGCGGCGGCGCGGTAGCCGCCGCCGGAGAGCGACAGGGCCAGGTTGCCCAGCGGGCGTGCCTGGTCGGGCGGCGGGGGACCGGGAACGGTCGGATCGGCCATGCGGCGGGGGCTCCGGGCGGGGGATACGTGAGGGGAAGCGGGGCATAAACTCAGGCGTGCCCCGCTCCCGGTCAACGATCTCCTCGTCCTTTTCTCACGGATTGGCCCGGCCGCGGTGATGGGCGGCAGCGGAGGGCCATCAGGCTATTCGCCTTCGGCTACCAGCGGCTGGTACTCCGGGTGGCGGTCGATGTAGGCGCGGACGAACGGACACCACGGCGCGACCTTGTGGCCCTGGCTGCGCGCGTGCTCCAGCGCGTGCTTGACGATGCGGCTGCCGATGCCGCGCCCCTCCAGCTCCGGCGGCACCTCGGTGTGCGTCAGGTAGAGCGTCTCGCCGCGCTGCATGTACTGCAGCACGGCGGTCTGGCCGTCCACGTCCAGCTCGAAGCGGCTCTGGTCCGCGTTGTCTCGCACGCCGCCCTGGTCCTCCGGCATCCATCCTCCTCGCTGTGAGTTTCGTGCACCGCGGCAGGCGTCCTGCCGGCCGCCGGGGGCCCTCACCCGCGGCCTGAGAGCCGCACCCTCTCCCGCAAGCGGGAGAGGGGATACACTGCGTTCCAGCACCGCGGCAGGAGGGCCCCTCCCCCGGCCCCCTCCCCGCTCGTTCCTCGCGGAGAGGGGGAGAACTGCAACGGCAACGACGCCCGCTTCGCGGAGCCCCTCACCCCCGGCCCCTCTCCCGCAAACTGCGCGGGAGAGGGGAGTGGGGTCCGTCGCGACGGCCGCGTTCCGTCGGGTTCCGCGGGGCGCCCGCTCACGTCGTCACCATCACTCCATCACCCGATCACCCGATCACCCGATCACTCCATCACTCCATCACTCCATCACTCCATCACTCCATCACTCCATCACTCCATCACCCCAAGAACCGCCGCGCCACCCGGATGTACCGCCGATCCTGCTCCTCCTCCGGCAGCGCCTCCGCCTGCGCCAGCAGCTTGCGGACGTGGCGGTGCAGGCGGGGCTCGCCCCAGCGGTAGCCGGTGGCGGCCTCGGCGCTGGCGGTGTTGGCGTCGCGCGCGGCCTCCAGCAGGGCGCGCGCGGCGGCCGCGTCGTAGCCGGGATCGTCGCGCGGGGGCAGGCCGAACATGCCCGGCGGCACGAACTCCCCCGCATCCTCCTTCACGAACGCTCGCGACATTGCATCGCTCCGGGTTCAGTCATCACTCCATCACTCCATTACCGCGGCTGCTCCAGGAAGCTCATCCGGCCGCCCACCATGCGCAAAACTGCTGCCTCGCGTTGATCCGCGGGTGCCGGGGCTGATAGGATTCCGCTCCGTCTCCATCCACCCGACGTGCCGGACGATGCCGCGGATGCACCGAATCGCCATCCGCCCCCGCCGCGCCTGGCGGGGGCCGTTCGTTCTCGCGCTGGTCACGGCCGCCGCGTGCGCGCCCGCGATCCGCCCCGCGCTGCACGCGCCCTGCGGCCGCGGGGGATGCGCGGCGGGCGGCATCCCCGTGCTGGCGTGGCACGGCTTCGCGGACCAGGCGGGGCGGGAGCAGGGCTCGCTGACGGAGTCGTTCCAGGGGTTCGAGGAGATGCTGGCCTTTCTCTCCGCTCACGGATTCCGCTCGGTCTTTCCCTCCGACGTGCGGCGCGGCGGCGCGGGGCGGCAGGTGATCCTCACCTTCGACGACGGCCGCAAGGAACAGCTGCGCGCGGCGGAGATGCTGGAGCGCCACGGCTTCCGCGGCATCTTCTTCGTCATTCCCAACCGCACGCGGGCCGGCGATCCGCGGTTCCTGGACGCGGCGGACCTGGAGCGGCTGGCGCGGGCGGGGCACCGGGTGGCGGCGCACGGCTACGACCACCGCAGCCTTCCCGGCTCCGGCACCGAGGTGGCCGCCTCCCTGGTCCGCTCGCCGGGGATGCTGGGCGACGGGGCGCGGCGCTGGGCCGGGGAGGACTTCGCCTTCCCGTTCGGCCACTACACGGCGGAGATCGCGGAGGCGGTGTCGCGGCGCTACCGATGGCTGCACACCGTGAACCCCGGCTACTGGGACGGCGCGTCCGCGCTGGTGCCGCGGATGCTGATCATGACGGGGGTGGACCCGGCGCTCTTTCGCGCCTACGTCTTGGGCGGCGGCAGCTACCGCCCGGCGCTGCGGCCGCTGACGCCGGACGGCGCGGTGGCGGGGAGGGTCGCGTTCCTGTCGATGGGGGCGCCGGTGCCGGACGGGCTGGAACTGTTCGCCATCACGGCGGACGCGGCGGGGGAGAGCTACGTCAGCCGCCCGCTGGGCGACCTGGCGCAGGTGGCGGGAGACACGCTGTGGGTGGACCTCGCCGGCTACATGCGGCGCCACTATCCACCCGGGCGGATGGTGATCAGCTACGCGGTGATGCGCCGCGAAGGCGGCGAGCTGCGGTACGCCTCGCCCGGGGTGCTGCACTGGACCGCCGATCCGGTCACCGGCCCGCGTGCCATTCCGCAGCGCCGGGACACGATCCCCCCGCCGGGCCGGCGCTAGCGCAGGCGGCGGATGCGGACGGTCTCGCGCGCGCTGGCCAGCGTCCTTCCCACGGCCCGGACCCAGCGTTCCGGAAAGAGGCGATCGTCGGTAGCCCATTCCTCCACGCTGACGACCGCCCGGGCGATCCCCGCGGCCTCGTCCGCGACCGCCGCGGCCAGGATGCGCCCCATCCCGGGGAGGCGCGCCACCCAGGCGGAGTCCGCTGCGGCGTCGAAGGCCTCGGCGAGCGCGCGGGCGTCCGCCTCGGGCAGGTGCTGCTGCTGCAGGGTGCGCAGCATCTCCGCCGCGCCCAGCAGCGCCGCGTAGCGCCCCGCCGGGAGCGTTCGCGCCAGCTCGTCGTGCAGCACCTCCAGGTGGCGCTGCAGCAGCCAGCGCGGCACGCCGCGCGAGGCCAGCACGTGCCCCAGCCAGAGCACCTGCCGCTCCACGAACGGCGGCTCTGCGCGGCACAGCGAGACCAGCCATCCCCCGTCGCTCGCGCCGAACAGCCGCCCCCGCTCGCCGAACCGCACCAGGTAGTACGGATGCTCCCGCAGCGAGCGTTCGTTGGCGCGGTGCGCGGCCTCCATCTCCTCGGGCGCGGAAGCGATGGGATGCCACCCCGCGAACGGGTTCACGGCCTGCGCGATGGGTGCGTTCATGGCGGTGGATTCGGGTGGATCAGGGACAGGCTCGGCCCGAATTCGCCGCAAGGTGTGAGCCGGGAGAGGCCGATTTCCCGACAGGCGATTGATGCCCCTTGCGAATCTGAACCGGGAATCGCCGCGCCCGCGCCGGAGCGACTGAAGTCGCCGCTGGAAATTCGCAAAGTCCGCCTGCGCGGACTGCATCGCTGCCTCCGGAAGCGTGGTGGCGAGTTCTGGTGGAAGCAGCGACGGGATTTGGTTCGCAGTGAGCATAAATCGCCGCAACGACTACGCACTGTCCCCCTTCGCGGACAATGATCGCGCCGGAGGGGAGTCCGGCGGGCTCCAGTCGAGATTCTCGCCCGGGGCGAATGGGATTGCACCTGATGAGAATGATCAACCTCCCCCAGGGGTTTTGGGGGGAGATGGGTGAGTCATGCGAGCCCGGAGGGGGGTGCTGCGGACGGCACGGAAACCCTGGCCGGCTTGCGGAAATCGACAGATTCCGTTATCTTGTTCGCACGACGCCGCTTGCATGCGGCGAAGGGCCGACGGCCATCCCGAGGATGCGCCGCGGACGACCGGGAGCCACGGCTCCCGCGGTGTTCCCGCCCTATGTCGAACCTGAAACGAAGGAGGTGATCCCTTGTCCATTACGACTGCTGCCTGCAACCTGACCCGGGCAAGCGATCGCCGCATCGGCGCCTGAGCCGATACAACGAGGCGACTCTCCGCGTAGACGCGGGTGCCACTGCGGCATCGCGTCAGGAAGCGGCAGAACCAAAAGCACCACCGGCACATGCGGCCGGTGGTGCTTTTTTCGTATCCGCTCGGGGCGGGCCCGGCCGGCGATCGAACGGCGGCGGCGGCCGGTCGGCGGCCGCCGTCCCCGTTCACCGCAGCAGCTCCAGGATGCCGTGCAGCAGCCGGGCGACGGGCCGGGTGACGTCGTCGTCGGTCCAGTACTGGTTGTGCGACAGGGGATTCCACGTGCTGAGCGGCCCCCCGGCGTTGACCGCGACGTCCTCCGACACCCGCTCGCGGAAGGTGTCGCCCAGGGACCGCAGCGGGTATCCGAGCACGTCGTCCGGGTCGTAGAAGTTCAGCCACTTCGATACGCGGACGATGGCCTCTGCCGGGGTGCCGGCGGGGAAGTACGGCGACAGGCCGGGCGTGGGGAAGCGGATCGGCTGCAGGTTGGTGTACGCCAGCGTGAAGAGCGGGATGTTGCACCCCATCATCACGATGCTCGTGAGCGTCCGGAACCCCACGAACGGGTTTTCCGGCGGGTTGGCCTCGGGAGAGTCGCGCACGTCCCAGATGTAGTTGGAGATCATGTGGCACCCCAGCGAGTGCGCGATCACCACCAGCGGCGCCTCGGGCGCATCGTCGCCGGCGCTGTCGCGAATGTGCTGGCGCAGCGTCGCCATCGCCTTGCCGATCTCCACGTGCACCTGCTGGTAGACGTTGATCTGGCCGGCTGCGGCGCCCGGGCCGGCTGCGGCGATCTGGCTGGCTGCCGCAAGCGGGCTGGTCGATGCGATCCGTTCGGTTACCGCGCGGTCGGCGGTGTCCTGGTAGGCGATGGCGTCCGCCAGGGCGTGGACGACGAACCGGCGCATCTTCATCCAGTCCAGCTCGTTTTCATGCTGCATCCGGCGCAGCAGGTCGGTCTGCCTTTCGCGCAGAACCGGCGCCCACCACGCGGGGCAGAAGCAGATTTCGTCGGGATCGCCGCCCAGCGCGCCTACGCGCCGCTTGAGCTCGACCTCCATCGGCGTGACGAAGTCGGCTTCCTGGCTGCCCATCCCATGGATCACCAGCACTCCCAGCTTGTACGGCATCGATCCACCTCCCATGATGGGTTGGGCCACAACCGCGTGACGAGTGATGTTCCCTGCGGACCTGTCCGGGTGATCCCCCGATTGCGGACGCGCAGGTACCTGAGACGCCGCAAACGGCCGGGCCGCCGAGTCCGCGCAGGCGGACTTTGCGATCTTCCAGCGGCGAATCATGCCCCATTGCGAATCTGATCCGGTAACCAGGCCCCCTCGCGACCGCCGTCCAGCGACTAAAGTCGCCGCAACGACTACACGCTGTCCGCCTTCGCGGACAACACCGGACCGCCAACAGCAGGGATCCTTGAGCGGATTACCGGATCAGAAAAGCAAAGAGCATCATTCGCTCCGGCGCGGAGACTCCGATTACCTGTTCAGGTTCGCAGCGGGCATCATTCGCTCCCGCGGGCGGACGGCACGCTGCCCGACCAGAAGCGCGATCGGCATCATCAATTAGTTAGCGCCGGCGCGGCGTTCGCACCACAATGATGGACGGGTGATCGGGGAGCGTAGCTTTTGCAGTGCCTTTCTCCGATTCCCGCGACCATCATCCCCCATCCCCACACCTGGAGACGGTGCCGCATGCGCTTCCCCCGTTCCCCCTTCGTGCTGCTCGCCCTTGCCGCCGCGGCGGCGTGCACGGACGAGCTCCCCACCCGCGCCGCGGACGCCGATCCGCCGGCATCCCCCCTCGCCAACACCCTGGAGCCGTACGCGGGGCGCATCCGCGTCGGCATCATCCCCGGCGCCGCCTCGGTCAAGATCGGCGCGACGGTGGGGTACGACGTGCGCGAGAAGGCCTCGAATGCGTACCTGCTCTCCGGCGTGGCGAACGAGCAGGTGACGGTGACCTACAACTGGTCCTTCGCCGTGGCGACGAACAGCCGGCGGCTGCAGGTGGTGTGCACCACCAACAGCACCGACCGCGACCAGCGCGTGCGCGCGGGTACCGAGGCCGGCTTCCCGTCGGCGTGGGAGTACGTGTCCACCGCCGCCTGCTGGCGCGTGTACATCGGCGAGCGGCCGCTGCCGGCCGACACCGCCGCGGAGCGCGTCTACAAGGACCAGGTGATCGCGGCCGGCCTGGCGACCAGCGCCGCGCTCTGGAAGACGGTGAACGCGACGGTCAACGAGCCGCGCTACGTCACCACCAAGACCAGCACCGGCACCTCCGCCAGCTCCCGCAATCCGCCGCGCATCACCGTCGGGTCCACCGCGCGCGTGCTCTTCGGCGGCGGGACGACGCAGTACCGCGGCATCGCGGAGGTGATGCGGAACGCGTCGGGGACGCTGGCCGGCATCAACGACGTGCCGATGGAGGAGTACCTGTACGGCGTGGTGCCGCGCGAGCTGGGGCCGGCGCAGTACCCGGAGGCGGAGGCGCAGAAGGCGCAGGCGGTGGCGGCGCGCACGTACGCGCACTCCAGCCTGGGCAAGCACTGGAACAACGGCTACGACGTGCTGGCCACGGTGCAGGACCAGGTGTACGGCGGCGCGTCGGCGGAGCACAGCGTCAGCACGGCCGCCGTGAACGCCACGGCCGGCATCGTGGCCACCCACAACGGCGCCATGATCAGCGCGCTGTTCTACGCCACCAGCGGCGGCAAGACGTCCAACGTGGAAGACGTGTTCAGCACCACGGCGCCGTACCTGCGCACCGTGTGGGACGCGCCGGCCGGGCAGGAGCTGCCGTCCGTCACTGCGCTGCTGAACGACCTGCGCAACCCCACCTGGACGGGCGCGTACGGCGGCTTCCACACCTGGCACCGCTGGAACTTCACCTGGACGATGGCGCAGATGAGCTGCGTGATCGGCGACTTCGCCAACAAGCCGGTGGGGAACGTGACGGCCATCAACATCCTGTCCCGCAGCAGCACCAGCGGCCGCGTGACGCAGATCGAGTTCGTCACGGACCAGGGCACCTTCACGGAGACGGGGACGGCCATCCGCTCGGCGATGCAGTACATCAACGGCTCCGGCGTGCCGACCATGCTCCCCAGCACGCTGTTCGTGATCGACCGGCTGACGAACAGCTCGGGCCAGCTGACGGGCTACCGGGTGTACGGCGGCGGCAACGGCCACGGCGCGGGGCTGGCGCAGACCGGTGCGGTGGGAATGGCGCGCGCGGGCCACACCTACCAGCAGATCCTGCAGAAGTACTACACGGGGATCGCGCTGCAGGTGATGAACGGCACGCGCCGCAACGGCACCTCGCCCAACCCGCCCGTCACCACGGACCCGTACGACTGCACCAGCGCCTGACGCGCTGAAACAGAATCGGCCTCACACGGAGTCAACGGAGTCAACGGAGCTGGATTTCCTCCGTTGACTCCGGGTGAGACGAACGCAGTTCACCGCCGCCCCGTGCCCGCGCGCTCGACGCGGCGGGCGTGGCGCGCAGTGCGGCGGGCTTCGCGGACCGTGTGCCGCAGCATCCGCGCGCCCAGCTGCGCCGAGAACAGGCCCATTGCCGCCATGAACGCGGCCGTGCCGTAGAACTCCCCGGGATCCCGCGACGCGTAGACGACGTCCGTCCCGTCGAGGTCCAGCCAGCCGCGGCGCAGGTCTACCACCGTCAACCAGCACATCGAGGTGCCCACGACCAGCATTCCGAGCCCGATCACGCCGACAGCCAGGAGGTCGCGGAAGTCCTTCTTCTCGTCCCGCAGGCGCCTGGTCTTGCGCGTGGCAAAGTCTTCCCTTTCGAACGGCTCGTCGTCTTCGGCGTCGTGCGGGTGTGGCATGGCGGAAGGCGGGGCAGGGTGGATGGGCGGACTTCCGCACGTTATCTCCGCCTTGTCCGGCGTGGCAAGCGGGCTAAGTTGAAGATCACCGATCGCCGTCCTTTCTCCCCCCGCGCCGCCCTTTCACGCCGCGCCATCGATGCCGCAAGCTGCACCCGCCACGGAACGACGGGAGCCGAAGGGAATCCCCCTCGGCGGCGCGGTGTCGCTGGAATGGAAGCTCCCCCTGCTGATGACCGCGCTGCTCGCCGCCGGCCTGGCGGCGATGCTGGCGTTCACCTACGTCACGCTGCGCTCCCGCGCGGAGACCATCGTGCGCAACCGGCTTTCCAGCGCCGTGGCGCAGGTGGCGGGCGGGGCGGCGGCCAGCATGGCCCAGCGGGCGCAGGCGATGCACGCCGTGGCGGCGGATTCCGCCGTCGCGCGGGTGCTGCGCGCGCACGGCGCCGGCGAGTCCGTGCGCGACGCGGAGCTGCGGACCGCCCGCGCGGCGCTCCAGGGGCTGCTGCTGGAGCGGGACACGGACCCGGTGGAGCTGTGGGATGCGGACCGGCGCGTAGTCGCGTTCACCGGTGCCGGCCCGGCGGTCGGACCCCGCATCGCGCCGGCGGACGCCGCGTGGGCCGCGGGGCCGGCGGACTCGGTGCGCATCGGCCCGCTGCACGCGGCGGGGGAGCGCGTGCGCTTCTGGCTGCTGGCGCCGGTGCTGGACGGGGGCCGGCGGCTGGGGTTCGTCGCGCGGCCGCTGCACGTGGGGAGCCCGCCCGGCGCCCTGCAGATGCTGCGCGACTTCGTGGGCGAAGAGTTCACCCTCTACACGCGCAACGCGGACGGCTCGTTCTGGGCATCCGCGCCGGGGCGCGCGGCCGCGCGGCCGGCGCGGCGGGACAGCACCGCGCGCGGCGTGACGTACGTCCGCCCCGGCGTGGGCCGCCTGATCGCGGCGGAGGCGCCGGTGGCGGGGACGCCGTGGGTGATGGTGCTGGAGTCGCCGGAGAGCTGGATCGTGCAGCGGCCGCGCACCACCATCCGGCAGATGGCGCTGGTGAGCCTGGTGATCGTGGCGCTGGGGACGGCGCTGGCGTGGACGGCCGGGCGGCGGCTGGCGCGCCCCCTTTCCGCGCTCACCGCCGCGGCGGAGGGTGTGGCGCGCGGCCGGTACGACACCCCCGTCGCCGGCCGCGGCCGCGACGAGGTGGGGCGGCTGGCCGCCAGCTTCGACGCCATGGCGCGGCAGGTGGACGCCGCGCGCCGCGAGCTGGAGGGGCGGGTGGCGGACGCGCAGCGCGCGCGGGCGGAGGCGGAGCACGCGCGCGCGGAGGCGGAGCTGGCCAGCCGCGCCAAGAGCGACTTCCTGGCGGTGATGAGCCACGAGCTGCGCACGCCGCTCAACGCCATCGGCGGCTACACGCAGCTGCTGGAGATGGGGCTGCACGGCCCGGTGACGGAGGCGCAGAAGCAGGCGCTGGAGCGCATCCAGGCCAGCCAGGCGCACCTGCTGGCCCTCATCGACGACCTGCTGAGCTTTGCCCGCATCGACGCCGGGCAGGTGCAGTACGCCCTGGCCGACGTGCCGCTGGACGAGACGCTGGCGGAGCTGGAGGCGCTCATCGCGCCCCAGGTGGCGGCGGTGGGGCTGCGCTTTCAGCTGGTGCCCTGCGGGCCGGGCGTGGCGGCGCGGGCGGACCGCGACAAGCTGCGCCAGCTGCTGCTGAACCTGCTGGCCAACGCGCTCAAGTACACGCCCGCGGGCGGCTCCGTGCGCGTGGAGTGCGAGGTGGACGAGCGGCAGGTGCGGGTGCACGTGCGCGACACGGGAACGGGGATCCGCGCGGAGCGGCTCCCCTACATCTTCGAGCCGTTCGTGCAGGGCGAGCGCGCGCTCAACCGCCCGGACGAGGGCGTGGGGCTGGGGCTGGCGATCAGCCGCGAGCTGGCGCGCGGCATGGGCGGCGAGCTCACGGTGGAGAGCCGGGTGGGCCACGGCTCCACCTTCACCGTCACCCTTCCCCGCGCCGGCGCCGAATCCGCCGTCCCCGATGCCCAGGAGCCGGCGTCCGCGGCATCACGCATCTAACAAGGGAATCCTCACACGGAGCAACGGAGCAACGGACGAACGTCACAGCTCCGCTGCCCCGTTCTCCGTGTGAGAAAATCAGTCGAAATCGAAGATGTCGCCCAGGAAGCCGCGGCGCTTCTTCTTGTGGCCGTAGCCGCCGTGGTAGTCGTCGTCGTACTTGCGGTGATGATCGCCGTGGCCGCCGTAGCCGGGCTGCGGCGCGTACCCGGGCTGCTGCGCGGGCGGCGGCGAAGCGGCGGCGGGGGATGCGGAGCGCTCGACGATCTTGTCCAGCTCACCCCGGTCCAGCCACACGCCGCGGCACTGCGGGCAGTAGTCGATCTCGATCCCCTGCCGCTCCGACATCACCAGGTCGGGCTGCAGGCACACGGGACATTTCATCGTCATCCTCACGTCCAGGGTTCACGGCCGCACCTCTCCGCGTATTCTCGCACGCCCGCGGCATCCCCGTCCAGCCCCCGTCATCCCTGTACATACCTGTTCCGCGCCCGCCCCGCGCCGGGTCGGCGATGTCCCATCCCGTGGCCTCGTGGCACGATCAGGCCCTGGCGTCAGGAGCACGACCAACCCCAACGCTGCCATAAACGTACGGATATATAGGTCAAAATCCCTACACGCGAACCGTTGTGGAGGTGTTAGATTCAGCGAAGCAGGCCGGGCGATCGTCGGTCTGCTTCCGCTTACCCACCACGCATCCGCACCGAGACACCAACGTGAAATTCCGGACTGTTCTCACCGCCGCGCTTCCCCTGCTCGCCGCCTGCCAGGGCGACGCGCTGAGCGTTCCCGCCGCCCCCTCGTTCGACGAGGCTGGCGCTCCGTTCTCGTACGACGTTCCCGTCCGCGACGGCTACCTCACCGGCGCCGACGGCGTGCAGCTGTACTACAGGGTCCTGGGCACCGGGCCGGACACCGTGGTGGTCCTGCACGGCGGGCCGGGGCTGTCGATGGGGTACCTGGACCGCGACCTGGCGCCGCTGGCGCGCGGGCGCACCGTCATCTTCTACGACCAGCGCGGCGGCGGAAAGTCGCAGCTCGCCGCCGATCCCGCGCAGCTGGCGCTGGACCGCCACCTGGCGGACCTGGAGGCCGTGCGCCGGCACTTCGGGCTGGAGAAGATGACGCTGGCGGGGCACTCGTGGGGCGCGCTGCTGGCCGGCTTCTACGCCCGCGAGCACGCGGATCGACTGGACCAGCTGGTGCTGCTGAACCCCGCTCCGCTGAGCGCCCCGCTGTGGGGCGAGTTCGAGGCGATCGTCGCCGCCCGGGCGGACAGCGCGACCAGCGCGCGGATCGGCGAGATCGCGGGGCTGTGGTTCGCCGGGCAGGTCGACCAGGCGCTGTGCGAGGAGTTCCTCACGCTGCGTTTTGCCACCTACTTCGCCGACCCGGCCAACATGGTCAACCTGCGCGGCGGCTGGTGCGACGTCACGGACCAGGTCGCGGCCGGACTGCTCCCGACGCACCTGGCCATCCTGGGCTCCCTGGGCGCGTGGGACCTGAGCGGGGAGCTGGGCCACGTGAGCGTGCCCACGCTGGTGGTGCACGGCACGGCGGACGCGGTGCCTTTCGCCAGCTCGCAGGCGTTCGCGGCGGCCATCCCCGGCGCGCAGCTGTGGGTGATGGAGAACGTGGGCCACTTCCCCTGGATGGAGGCGCCCGTCCCGTTCTTCACCGGCCTGAACACCTTCCTGCGCCGCGCGAACTGATCTCCCGCGGCGGAGGAAGCAAAGGCCTCGCGCAGAACGTCTCTGCGCGAGGCCTTTTCCTTCCCTTCGTGGAGGGGACTATGCCCGCGTGTAGGTGGAATCCACGGCGAGCTCCTCCTTCCCCTCCGGCCACACGTTGTGATGGACGATGCGCAGCGTGTCGCCACCGGGTGTGACGTCGATGCGCCATCCCCAGTCCGGCCCCGGCGGCGCCGCGTACGAGCCGCGGACGGTCACCGCGCCGTCCGACGCCGGCCCGCTGCACGCCATCACTTTGTCGCCGTTGTGAAAGCTGTCGATCCAGTGCGCGGTGGCCGTCCCCGCCTTCTTCTGGAACCCGATCAGCAGCGACCCTTCCTGCGGCGTGCCCCGGTAGCTCCACGTGTAGTCGATCCGCACGAAGCGCCCGTCCAGCACGGGCGTGACCGTCGCGGTGGAGGCGGATTCGTCCGCGAGGCCGGCGTGCGGATCCTGCAGCGTGCTGGTGCCGCGCCAGCTTCCCGCGGCGGCGATCAGCCTGTCGAACGCGCTCATCGTGGGTCTGGTTCGAGAAACGTGGTGGGGCGCGGGCGAGGGGAAAGCGATTGAATCGCGCTTCTCCCCTCTCCGCACGCAGTTTGTGCGGGGAGGGGCCCTAGCGCGCCCGGCGCACCATGTCCGCCAGGCGCTGCACGCCTTCGGTGACCGAGGCCTCCTCCGGACCGAAGGAGAAGCGCGCGTAGGTGCGGTAGCGCGAGGCGCGGCCGCTGCGGCGCTTGCCGGGGTTGATGTCGAAGAACTCCCCCGGCACGCAGATCACCTTCTCCTCCAGCGCCGCCTGGAAGAACCCCATCCCGTCGTTCAGCGGCTCCGGCAGGCCCCCCAGGTCCGCCCAGACGTAGAAGGTGCCCTCCGGCTCCACGTCCAGCCGCATCCCCGCGTCGCGCAGCCCGTCCATCATGATGCGCCGCTTGCGCAGGAACGCGCTGCGGATCGCGGACGTCTCCGCCCGTACCGTCTCCGGCGCCAGCAGCGGGATGGCGGCGCGCTGCAGGGGCCGGCTGCCGCCGCCGTCCAGGAACGACCCCGAGCTGGTGACCGCCTCGATCACCGACGCCGGGCCGACGACCCAGGTCGTCCGCCAGCCGGGGTAGCGCCAGTTCTTGGTGAGCCCGTCCAGGATCACCACGGGGTCGGCGTCCACGTCCTCCACGTAGCGCGCGGCGCTGACCAGCCCGTCCTCGTCGGGCGTGGCGCACCAGGCGTAGTGCGAGTAGAACTCGTCCAGCAGCAGCGTGCACTCCAGCCGCCGCGCCGCCTCCACCCACGAGGCCAGCTCCAGCCCGCGGATGGTGCGCCCCGTGGGGTTGGACGGGTTCGACAGCAGGAGCGCGGAGAGCCCGCGGCCCAGGATCTCGCGCTCCAGCCGTCCCATGTCGAAGCGGTAGCCGTCCGTCCCCTCCAGCAGGATGGGGATGGAGGTGAAGGGGCGAAAGATGTTGAGCAGCTCCTCGTACGCCGTGTAGTCGGGAAGGAAGTGGCCCAGGTTGATCTCGCCCAGCGCCGCCACCGTGCGGGTGAGCCCCAGCCGCCCGCCGCCGCAGATGCACACGTTGTCCGCGGTGTACTGCGAAGGCTTGTCCCGGCGGTAGAGGTGGTTGTAGAGCGCGGCCACGGCGGCGCGCAGCTCCGGGATGCCGGCGACGGGCGCGTACTCCTGGTCCGCGGGGGTAATAGGGGCCTCCAGCACGCGCGGCGGCGCGCCGGGCAGGGGGCCGGTCTCGGGCATCCCCTGGCCCAGGTTGCACCAGTCGGGGTGTCCATATGCATAGCCGCGCTTCGCCGCCTCCGCCATCACGTAGATGACGCCGGTGAAGGGCACGGCGCGAAAGCCGGGAACGGTCGGTGGTGCGACTGCGATGCGTCTGCGGTCCATCAGCTCAGGTTCGGGCCGGATTTACGAGATAACAGCGCGAAATTCTATCCATTTGCGACGAATCCATCAATTGAAGACATCGCATGCGTGCAACCGCTCCGCTGTGGACGCCGTGATCCCGATCGCGGATCAGCCGATCGTGACGGTGATGGACTTTGCGCCCAGCAGCTGGCCGATCTCGTCGAAGAGTCCGTCGCGGGGGAGGGAATTCGCGGCGCCGGGCTCGAAGGGGGTGACGGTGACCGTCATCCTGTCCCCGCTGAACCTGTGCGACCAGGCGGCGACGGCGTGGCCACCGCGCAGGACGAGCGGGTTGCCGTCGCCGGAGGTGGCGCCGGCGCCCATCTTCGCGGTGCTGTACGCGAGGCGCAGGTGGGCGTCGTCCACGAAGCGCTGCCGTCCGTCCGGCGCGTAGCCCATGGTGTACGCGTCCCACTTCGGCAGCAGGGCGATCGCATCCGGCTCCAGCGGCTTCACGGACGCGAAGGCATCCGCCAGCTCCGCCGGCAGCAGCAGGCCGCCGCCCACGTCCACCGTCTCCGCACCGCGCAGCGCCTCCGCCGCGCGC
>DATAAG010000087.1:0-2285 GCA_036260235.1 Longimicrobium sp. | reverse complement strand
CCGCGATCCGAACCTGCTGTTCTCCCCCTCTCCTCGCGCAGTTTGCGAGGGGAGGGGGCCGGGGGGAGGGGCCCTCCGCGGCGCAGGGAGATTCCCGTCGAAGCATCCCTGACCTCTCGATTCTGATCCGCCGACCCAACGACTTCTCCATGGCTTTCGGGGGCGCGGCTGGACACGTCCGGCACGCGCCCCCATCGTTCTGGGGAAACAGAGGTTCCGAGCGGGCCTCCGCGATCCACCCGAATCCCTTCATCTTCCGTGCGATTTCTTTCTCTGATCCTGACCGTTGCACTGGGGCTGGCGGTGGTGCCCGGTGCGGCGCAGCAGGGCGGCCATCCTGCGGCACCGGGCGACACGGTGCGCTACGTCACCATCTCGTCCGGGCGGGTCTCCGGGCAGGCGCTGCGCTGGCGCGAGGCCGACGGCGCGTGGGGGTGGTTCCTGGAGCACAACGACCGCGGGCGCGGCCCCAGCATCCGCACCCGAACGCGGCTGGACGCCGCGGGACTTCCCGTCTGGCTGGAGGCGGAGGGGGTGAACTACTACAAGACGCCCTTCCGCGAGCGGTACGAGCTGCGCGGCGGACGCGCCGCGTGGCAGAACACCGCGGATCGGGGTGAGGTGCCCGCCACCGGGCCCGTGTGGTACGACCCGGTGAACGCGGCGCTGGACCCCGGCGTGCTGGTGCGCGCGCTGCTGGCGGCGCCCGGCCGCTCGCTCCCCGTGCTGCCGGAGGGGCGCGTCCGCCTGGACTCCGTCGCCTCGCTCACGGTGCGCGCGGGGGACGCGGCACGCGAGGTGGTGCAGTACGCCGTCAGCGGGCTGGGCTTTCAGCCGGCGTACGTCTGGCTGGACCGCGGCGGCGACTTCTTCGCCAGCGGCGGCTCGTGGCTGGCCATCGTCCGCGCGGGGTGGCAGGACGCGCTGCCGGCCCTCTTCCAGGCCCAGGACCGGGCGGAGGCGCGCTGGATGGAGGAGCTGGGCCGCACGCTGGCGTACCGCCCCGCCGGGCCCGTCGTCATCCGCGACGCCGTGCTCTTCGACCCGGCGACGCTCGTGAACCGGCCGGAAACCACCGTAATCGTGATGGGCGACACCATCGTCGCCGTGGGACCGGACTGGGACGTGGCGGTGCCGCCGGGGGCGCAGGTGATCGACGCCGGCGGCAAGTCGCTCCTGCCGGGGCTGTGGGACATGCACGTGCACCTGAACGTGGTGGACGGCCCCATGCACCTGGCGGCCGGCGTCACCAGCGTGCGCGACCTGGGGAACGATTCCACCAGCACGCCGCAGGTGGCCGCGGCGTGGAACGCGGGCACGCTGGCCGGCCCGCGGGTGCCGGTGATCGCGGGGGTGATCGACGGGAAGGGGCCGTACGCCGCGCCCGCCGGGCACCACGCGGAGACGGCGGAAGAGGCGCGGGCGGGGCTGGACTACTACGCCTCCGTGGGCCGGCCGCAGATCAAGCTGTACAGCTCGCTGGACCCCGCGCTGGTGCCGGACATCATCGCCCAGGCGCACCGCCGGGGGATGCGGGTGAGCGGCCACATCCCCAACGGCATGCGGGCGGAAGAGGCGGTGCGGCTGGGCTACGACGAGATCCAGCACATCAACATGCTGGTGCTCAACTTCCTTTCCGACATGCTGGACACGCGCACCCCGGAGCGGTTCAGCGGGCCGGCGGAGGGGGCGGCGCTGCTGGACCTGGAGGGGCCGCAGGTGCGCGCCTTCGTCCGCCTGCTGCGCGACCGGGGGACGGTGGTCGACCCCACGGTGAACGTGTTCGAGCGGCTGTTCACGGCGCGGCCGGGCACGGTGGACCCGGTGCTGGCCGCGGTGGAGCACCGGCTGCCGCCCTCGGTGCAGCGCGGGCTTCGGGGCGGCGGTCTGCCGGTGCCGGACGGGATGGACGAACGCTACCGCCAGTCCTTCGACGCGGTGCTGCGGCTGGTGGCGCTGCTGCACCGCGAGGGCGTGCCGCTGGTGGCGGGCACGGACGCCATGCCCGGCTTTGCGCTGCACCACGAGCTGGAGCTGTACGAGCGGGCGGGGATCCCCACCCGCGAGGTGCTGCGGATGGCCACGCTGGGCGCGGCCCGTGTCGCGGGCCGCGAGCACGACCTGGGCTCCATCCGTCCGGGCAAGCTGGCGGACCTGATCCTGGTGGACGGCAACCCCGCGGAGCGCATCACCGACCTGCGCAACGTGGAGCTGGTGATGAAGGGCGGTGTGCTGTACCGGCCGGAGGAGCTGTGGGCGGCGGTGGGGGTGGCGGGGCGGTGATG
>DATAAG010000086.1:0-20487 GCA_036260235.1 Longimicrobium sp. | reverse complement strand
GCGGTCTTCCTTGCCATGGGCCTGCAGGGCGTCAATGCGCTCAACACGCGACATGAAGAGACGGATGGCGTCGAGGACGCCGTCGACTATATCGCGGAGCTGCGCCAGGCGAAGGATCTGAGCAAGCTGCCGGTTGGCCGGCATGTGCTGGTGATCGGCGGCGGCATGACCGCCATCGACATCGCGGTGCAGTCGAAGCTCTTGGGCGCCGAGGAGGTCACCATCCTCTATCGCCGCGGGCCCGAGCAGATGAAGGCCTCGCGCTTCGGGTAGGATCAGCGTGCTCAACCGGCTTTGTCGCGGATCAGAATACGCAACGTGGCCGCTTTGTCCACCAGCAATGGAAACGACGCGCTCGTGCCAGATCGGGAAAAGAGCCTCACGCAGCGTCGGCAGAGCGGGCAGCGCTCGACCTGTGGCATGGGACGACCCTGCTCGCGCCGCTGACCCTGCGTGACCCGTCCGCAGAGATTCCGGCGGAAGAAAGGGCCGGCTACTCCTCGTCCTCGTCCAGGAACATGCGGCGGTAGCTGTCGTAGCGGGCGAAGTCGATCTCGCCGGATACCGCGGCGGCGCGGACGGCGCAGCCGGGCTCGTGCGTGTGCGTGCAGGTGGGGTAGCGGCAGCCGCCCAGCAGCGGCTCGAACTCCGGGAAGTAGAACTGCAGCTGGTCGCGCTCCACCTCCCACAGCCCCACCTCGCGCAGCCCCGGCGTGTCCGCCACCCATCCCCCGCACTCCAGCGGGATGAGCTGCGCCGTGACCGTGGTGTGCCGCCCCTTGTTCACCGCCTCGCTCACGTGCGACACCCGCAGCCCCAGCCCCGGCTGAATCGCGTTCAGCAGGCTGCTCTTCCCCACCCCCGACGGCCCCGTGAGCGCCGAAAGGCGCCCGCAGAGCGCCTCGCGGACCGCATCCACCCCGTCGCCCTGCTTCGCCGAGGCGTAGAGGATCGGATATCCTGCCCGCTCGTAGGCGGCGAAGGCGGCGCGGGCGGCGTCCATCCCCACCCGGTCCACCTTGTTGACCACGATGAGTGGCGCGATGTCGCTGTCCGCCGCGATCACCAGGAACCGGTCCAGCATGCGCAGCCGGGGCTCGGGATGCGCGGCCGCGAAGACGATGAGCACCTGGTCCACGTTGGCGACGATGGGCTTGGGGCGCGGCGCCTTTCCCGGGGCGCGGCGGGCCAGCACCGTGCTGCGCTCGTGCACGCCCACGATGGCCCACACCGTCCCCTCGCCCGCGCGCTCCTGCTCCACGTCCACGCGGTCGCCCACGATCACCCTGGCGCCCGTTCGCTCGTCGCGCTTGATGCGGCCACGCAGCACGGCCTCGACCACGCCCTCCGGCGTCTGCACCTCGTACACGCCGCCCAGCCCCTGGAGCACCGTCCCACTCGGCATGGGATCCGTCAGATCAAGAAAGGTGAGATGATGCTGAAAACACGACGGCACCCCTCCAGATGGAGAGGTGCCGTCGTGCCGAAAAGCGATGCCGAGCGTGCATCAGGCCGCGAACGAGGCCAGCGCGTCGCCCATCTCGCCCTCGCGCAGCCGCTTGAGCGCGCGGTCGCGCAGCTGGCGGATGCGCTCGCGCGTGACCCCCAGGATGTCGCCGATCTCCTCCAGCGTGTGCTCGCGGCCGCCCTCCAGGCCGAAGTACAGCTTGAGGACCTTGGCGTCGCGCGGCTGCAGCGTGCCCAGCGCCTTGTCGATGCGCTCGGAGAGCAGCCGCTCCTCCACCTCCTCTTCCGTCTCGATGGCGCTCTCCGCCACGAAGCGGTCCATCAGCTGGCTGTCGTCGCTGTCGCCGATGGGCGCGTCCAGCCGGATCTCCGCGGCGTTCAGCGTCTGCAGGCTTTCGACGATGTCCACCAACAGCCCCGTGGCCTCCGACAGCTCCTGCGGCGACGGGTCGCGCCGCAGCTCCTGCTTCAGCCGCTCGCGCTCACGGAAGATCTTGGCCAGGTCGCTGGCGCGGTTCAGCGGCACGCGCACGCTGCGCCCCTGGTTGGCCAGGGCGCTCAGGATGGCCTGCCGGATCCACCAGACGGCGTAGGAGATGAACTTCACCCCCTGGTCCGGATCGAACTTCCGCGCGGCCGTCACCAGCCCCACGTTCCCTTCCTGGATGAGGTCCGCCAGGGAGACGCCGCGGTTCTGGTACTTCTTGGCGACGGAGATCACGAAGCGCAGGTTGGCGCGCACCAGCTCCGCCACCGCCGCCTCGTCGCCGGCCTGCGCGCGCTTGCCCAGCTCGATCTCCTGCGCGGAGTTCAGCAGCGAGTGGGTGCTGACCTCCTTGAGGTACTGGTCCAGGCTGGACTGGTCTTCGGCCGCGACGGCGAAGCCCGCGTCCAGGCTGGGCGCCTGCCGCTTGCGCTTGCGAGTTCCCTTTCGCGTCGTGGTCGCCATGTCCGTGTCTTTTCTGCTCATCACCGTCATCCGCCGCGCCCCGCGGGAAGACGGCGCGAACCAGGGTTTTTATGCAAAAGGTCTGCCGGGTGGAAACAAAGCCGCCCGGCGCGGGTGGCGTCGGGCGGCGGCTGGTGCGCGTGCACCGTGAACCGGTGCTACGCGCGCGCTGAGCCGCCCCTCCCGCCGCCGGCTGCCCTCATGGGCACGCCGAGCCATGCCTGGACGTGTCCGGGCAGGTCTGTGCAGCCGTGATGCAGGGCGAACGCCATCGTCTTGTAACGAGCCAGTGGTTGTACGTGTGACCGCCGGGGGCGGACCGGGGGCGCACAAGGTACCGCGCGCACCGGCGCGAGTCAACGGTCTCGTCGTGCACCTTTCCCGCGCCGCGCCCGGACGGGCACTGCTTCGTACGCGCGGACACCCCCATTGTTCCCGTCACATTCCTCCCCCGGCGGCGCGCGCCGGGGGAGGGGTGATCCGCCCCGTCGGGACGCTCAGTGCGCCTCGTCCGCGCCGCTGCGGAAGCCGTAGTCGCCGCCGCGCAGCGCGTGCTCCGGGGCGAGATCGGCCGTGCCGTCGCGCAGGGCGTAGTCGTCGCTGCGCATCTCCAGCTCGCCGGCCCGCACGCCCACCTCGTCCCCGGCCAGGGTGCGGGGCGGGTAGCCGCCGCGGGCGCCGTCCTCCCGCTCCCCCTGCACCTGCGTCCCGCGCCGCCGGGAGCTGGTGGCCAGGGCCAGCCCCAGCGCCGCGCCCGCCACCAGCAGCGCCCCCAGCGGGTGCAGCGAGGCCCTGGTGTACAGGCTGGTGGGCTTCACCGTCCCCTCGTAGTCGCCGTGCATGCGGCCGTCCCCCAGCGGGGGCTGGTACAGCGTGTCGCGGCGGGCGGGCGGTACCGGCTCGTCGCTCTGCTGCGCCTCGAACATGCTGCGCTCCATCATGCGGTCCGTCAGCCGCGGCGCCACCATCCCCATCATCGCCAGCGCCCGGCCGCCGCCGCCCACGGTGATGGCGCGCCGGGGGTGTGCCGCGCAGTGCAGGATGGCGTCGGCCACCGTCTCCGGCCGGTACACCGGCGGGGGGAAGGTGGGCTCGCGCTCCATCAGGTTGCGCGCGTGCTGCGTATACGGCGTGTCGATGGATCCGGGTTTCACCAGCGTCACGGCCACCGGTGCGCCCTCGTGCTCCAGCTCCATCCGCAGCGCGTCGGTGAACGCCTTGACGGCGTGCTTGCTGGCGCTGTAGTGCCCCTGCAGCGGAATGGCGCGGTCGGAGACGATGCTGCCGAGGTTGATGAGGGCGCCGCCGTTCTGCCGCAGGTACGGCAGCGCCGCCAGCGAGCCGTTCACCGTGCCCCAGTAGTTGGTGTCGAACAGGCGGCGCGCGTCTTCCAGCGGCACCTCCTCCATCCGCCCGTAGATGGAGACGCCGGCGTTGTTCACCCAGGTGTCGAACCCGCCGAACTCGCGCAGCGCCGTCTCCACGATGCCGCGCACGTCGTGGGGGTTCCCCACGTCTGCGCAGCACCACACCGCCTCGCCGCCTTCGGCGCGGATCTCCGCCACGATGCGCTGCAGCGACGCCTCGTCGCGCGCCGCCAGCACCACCCGGGCGCCCTTGCGCGCCGCGGCGCGTGCGGTGGCCAGCCCGATGCCGCTGGTGGCGCCGGTGACCACCATCACCTGCTCGCGAACGGGTTTCAGCCTGATCTGCATACGATTTCCCTCTCTCTCGCTGGGCCTTTCCGTGGGGGCGGGAGGGGATGCAATAAGAGTGCGTGAGTTGGGAGTGCGGGAGTGCGGGAGTGCGCAGAGGCGTCCGGGTCGGTTGGGGCATCAAGGGCCGGTGCCGCGCCCGGCGGTTGATGCCATTCGCGAATCTGGACCGGTGATCGCCCGCACCACGCCGGAGCGACTGGAGTCGCCGCTGGAAGTTCGCAAAGTCCGCCTTCGCGGACTGCAGCGCTGCCTTCCGGCCGTGATGGCGAGCTCGGGCGGAACGGGTTACCGAATCAATCCGCAAAGCGCATGAACCGCTGCTGCAACGTCGCGAAGTGCGCCTGCGCGCACTGCACGGCCGCCTTTCTGCCCATGAGCCATCTCCCCCCTCCCGCGCAGTTCGGGGGAGAGGGGCCGGGGGTGAGGGGTTCGCGCGAAGGGCGACGCCGTGTCCGTGCTCCTCGTCCGCGTGAGCCAGTCATCAGGGGCGGTCGATGACGCCGCGGTAGGGGGTGTGCCAGCCGTCTTCCGTCCAGTAGATGACGAGGCCGCACCGGCCGGTGTAGCGGCGGTACTCCGGCGGCACCTCGTGGTGTTCGCGGTACACCTCCACCGCCACCACGTCCGTGCGGCGCAGCGTCTCTTCCAGCTGCACCCAGCGCGGCCAGCCCCCGTAGTACGGAAGGCCGTTGACCAGGTTCACCAGGCAGCGCCGGCCAAGCCGGGTGTACGGGCGGCGGTACCCCTCGCGTCCCGTGACCAGCTGCATTTCGATGTCGGGGACGGACCGGAGCAGCTCGCCCGGCCAGCGCGCCGGGATCTGCGCCACGTACGCGGAATCCAGGAAGATGCCGTTGCCCTCCAGGCGCCGCCGCTCGAACGTCTGCCGCCCCAGCTCCCGCCGTCCGCGCTCGGCGCCCACCACGGTGACCGTGTCCAGCTCCACGGGGCGCGCCTGCATCCGCACCCCCACCGCCGTCTCTCCCGCGGCGCCCACGTCCGCCATCTCCACCGCGGGGGCGTAGCCGGTGCGCGTCGCCCGCACCACGTAGCGGCCCGGCTGCGCCACCTCCAGCTGCACGGTGCCCCGCGCGTCGCTGAACCCGGCGCGCGCCAGCTCGCCTGACGCATCCTCCACCCGCACCATGGCGCCGGCCACCGGCGCGCCCGTCGCCGCGTCGGCCACGGAGACGCGCACGGTCTGCGCGGCCGCGGGCGCGGCGGCGAGCGAGAGCAGCGAGAGCCAGAAAACGGCACGCACGATCATCACCTCACCACTTGCGGCGCGTCCAGTAGACGATCATCCCGCAGCGCGGGTTGGAGTACTGCCGCAGCTCGCGGGGAATCTGGCTGGGGACGTGGTAGATCTCCACGCCCACGAAGTCGCGCGGGCGGAACCAGAAGTCCAGCTGGTTGTGGCCGTAGTCCGCGTCGAACGCGGAGAGCCGCGGCGGCTCGCCGTCGAGCAGCTGGACGAAGCATCCCCATCCCCGCGTCCCCACGGGAACGCGGGGCCGCAGGCGCCCCGCGCACCCCATCGGGCCGGTGGCCGGCGGACACTCCGTCGGAAGCACCATCAGGTCCGGCACTCCGTTGAGCATGTCGCCCACGTAGTTCAGGTGGTAGCGCTGGGCAAGGTACTCGGGATCAAGAAACACGCCGTCCTCCATCCGGCTGCGGCGCAGAAAGGCATCACGGCCGCGCTCCCCGCCCTCGCCGGGGGCCACGACGAGCACCGTGTCCAGCACGATGGGCCGGGCGCGCAGCTGCACCACCAGCGCCGTCTCCCCCTCCCCCACCTGCAGCGGCGCGCCGCCCTCGTGGTACCCCCCGCGGCGCACCACCACCCGGTACCCGCCCGCGGGCACGCGCAGGCGCACGGTGCCGTTGGCCTGCGTGAAGCCGGCGCGCACCACCGCGCCTTCCGCGTTTTCCACGCGCACCATGGCGCCCACCACCGGCGCGCCGCTCTGCGCGTCGCGCACGGTGACGTTCGCCACCTGCGCGGCCGCCGCGCCGGCGACGAGCTGCAGGAGCAGGGCGAGGGTCACGGGGCGGAGGCGCCGGGGGAGGACCGGCAGACGGGGGAGGATGGCTGAAGGACGCATGGCGGCCTGGGAGCAGGGGATGATTCCGGGTGGCGCCAGTCGTCCACCTTGCGCCGCCCACCGGGTCCGGCAAGATTTGCAAACTGCAACCGTTGCAGCGGACAGCAGGACCGCGGCCGGGTCACGGTGGCGATGCCAGTTCATCCATCCCGTTGCGGATCAAAGGGATGCGAATCCGTCCCGCGGCGGCACCCGCGTTGCCTCTGCGGCCGATGCGCACCCATCCGCCTGCCAGGAGATCCAGCCTTGTCCAGGCCGCACCTGCTCATCACCTGCCTCCTCGCGCTCGCCGCCTGCAGCGGCGGCGGGGGCACCCCCACGGACGGCGGCGGCGAGGAGACGCCGGGGCTGGGACCCGGCGCCAGTCTGAACGGACGACGCCCGTTCCCTTCTGACAATCCGTGGAACCAGGACGTCTCCGGCGAACCCGTCGACTCCAGCTCGGCGGCGCTCATCGCGGCGTGCGGAGCGGACCGGGGGCTGCACCCGGACTTCGGCACGGTGTGGAACGGCGCGCCCAACGGCATTCCGTACGTGGTCGTGTCGGGCTCGCAGGCGCGGGTGCCGGTCACCTTCGACTACGACGACGAGAGCGATCCCGGGCCGTACCCCATTCCCCCCGACGCACCGGTCGAGGGCGGGCCGAACGGAACGGGCGACCGCCACGTGCTGGTGGTGGACCGCGACGACTGGAAGCTGTACGAGCTGTACGACGCGCATCCCGTGGACGGGGGGCGCAGCTGGACAGCGGGCTCCGGCGCCATCTTCGACCTGAACAGCAACGCGCTGCGGCCGGCGGGATGGACCTCGGCGGACGCGGCAGGACTGCCGATCTTTCCCGGGCTGGTGCGCTACGACGAGGTGGTGGAGCAGAAGGAGATTCGCCACGCGCTGCGCTTCACCTGCCCGGTGACGCGGCGGGCGTACGTCCACCCCGCGCGCCACTTCGCCAGCAGCCGCACGGATCCCAACCTGCCGCCGATGGGGATGCGGGTGCGGCTGCGGGCGGACTTCGACGTCTCCGGCTATCCGCCCAACGTGCAGGTGATCCTGAACGCGATGAAGAAGTACGGGATGCTGCTGGCGGACAACGGCAGCGGCTGGTACGTGAGCGGCGCGCCGGACCTGCGCTGGAACGACGAGGAGCTGGCCACGCTGCGCAACGTGCGCGGCCGCGACTTCCAGGTGGTGCGGATGGGGACGATCGTCACGAACTGACCGGAGGTCATCCAGCGTCGGCGGGCTCCCCGGCGATTGAAGTCGCCGCAACCACTACACGCTGTCGCCTTCGCGGACACGGCGCGGGCGGGGGTGCGGCGTGGACGGGCACGGAGATCCGGCATGAGGAGGGCGCAGAGGCTTCGAAAGCCTCTGCGCCCTTTGTCTTGTCCTCCGCGCCGCTCCGCGTGAAACCGCTGGTGCTTTCGTCAGGGGATGGCGCCCGGCTTTCCGGCGATGCGCCGCAGGACGCCCGTCTGGCCGGCGTGATACGCCTGGTGGAAGAGGATGGTGGCCAGCAGCGACCGGACGGTCTCCGTGAGCTTGCCGCCGCTGTCCGGGCCGGGCATGGGCCGCTCCATCGCCTCGGGGTCCAGGGTGGCGAGGCCGGCCTGGAACCGCTCGGAGGCCGTGTCCCACGCGGCCAGCAACTCGCTGAACGGCATGGCCTCCGCCGGGTCGGTGAGCGGGGGCGCGCCGCGGCGGTATCGATGCAGCGCCTCCGCTCCCAGCACCGGCCGCTGGCCCAGCAGCGGCAACGCCTGGTCGTAGACGTTCAGCAGGTGGCCCAGGACGAAGTTCAGGCAGTTTCCGTCGGGCTGCGGCTGGACCAGGCTGTCCTCGTGCGTGAGCCCCTCGGTGTTCACCCGGACCACCTGGTGCGCCATCCGCGCCTGGTGCTGAAAGACCTCGACCTCGCTCAGGGTTGCCGGTGCTTCGGTATCCATGCACGCCTCCTCGCCGGGTTATTGCTACGAAATCGTACTATCCACATCCGTATTATGTACCAGCCGAGCCGGGCCCGTCAAGGCCGGTGGCGGTGAGGGAGGAGGCTGTCGTATTTTACGAAATCGTAGCACCTGCATCCACGGAACCGGCCATGGCCCTGCAATTCCTCTCTCCCCTGCACAAGGCGTCGCGCCAGCTCACGGTCTACCTGGAAGCGCTGCCTGGCGAGCACCGGCTGAGCCCGCCGGAGGCGCATCTGCTCACGTACCTGCACAGCTACGCGCCCGCGTCCATCGGCGAGCTGGTGCGGGTGTTCGGGATCAAGCAGTCCACCTTCACCAGCATGCTGGACCGCCTGGAGAACGCCGGCTTCATCCGCCGGGAGATGAATCCGGACGACCGCCGCTCGTTCCTCATCCACATCACCGACGAGGGGCGCGCGCGGGCGGAGCAGACCAACCGCGTGCTGCTGGAACTGGAGGAGACCATCCGGTCGCGCGTGAGCGCCCGCGACGTGGAGGGCTTTCACGCCGTGATGCGCGCGGTGGAGGAGATCACACAGGTGCGGCTGCGGGAGCGGTAGCGATGCGGATCGTGGAATCGCGCGGCCCGCCCGCAGGGAACGAATGAGTTCGCCGCTGGAATCTCGCAAAGTCCGCCTTCGCGGCGCCTGCGCGGACTCGTCTGGGCAGGATCGTGCCGGCGCGCCGGCCACCCGGTTCGGCGAGTAGATCCTCCAGTCGGCGCCCTGAATTCCCGGTGCGTGAAGGTTCGGGAGGGCGCCTTCCTCAGGAGGGCGATTGCGCGGGTAGGACAGGTTTTTGGTGCGGCTGGAAATCACTTCGCCAGGTTGACGTTGACGTACCCGGGTTCGCCGGTGACGTCGCGGACGACGTGGGGGTGCAGCCACTCGGGGATGGGGACGTCGGCGTCTTCGGAGGGGAGCTCCACCTCGGCGAGGACCAGGCGGCGGCCGCGGAAGCGGTCGATCTCCCACGTCAGCTCGCCCTCCCGAACCTTGAAGCGCAGCTTGCGGATGCGGCGGCCGGCGGTGAGCGGCCAGAGGCGGCGGAAGATGGCCTCGTCCGCCTCTTCTTCCACCTCCGTTCGGCTGATGCCGGCGCCCAGCTTGACCGTGCGGTAGTAGCGGGGCGGCTCGCCGTCGCGGCGCACGCGGCGAATGCGCTCCACCAGCCGCTCGCCGGGGAGGTAGCCCTGGGCGATCTCCGTGCGGACGGCGCCCAGCGGCAGCCGCGGCATGCGCCGGAGCAGGAACTTGCGCTCGATCTCGCGGTCCCCGCCCCCCGCCCGCATCTGCTCCGCCAGCCCACCCACCCGCGCAAAGAACTCCGCCGCCCGCCCGCCGAGCCATTCGCCCTCAGCCTCCGCGTACAGCCGCTCCGTCTCCGCGCGCGCGGCGGCGGCGAGCGCATCCAGGCCGGGCGCAAGATATCCACCCAGCGGCTGGTTCAGCGCCTCCGCCTCCGCCCGCTCCGCCTGGATCAGCAGCCCGGCCACGTGGGCGTCGTGCATCTCGCCCAGCGTGTCCTGCATCCGCTTGAGGCGCTTGACCGCCCAGGCGGCCTCCGGCAGCTCGTCCGTGAACGGCTCCAGCAGGTAGCGCAGCCGCTTGGCCGCGATGCGCCCCTCGTGCAGCGCCTCCTGCTCCTCCACGGAGCCGGATGCATCCAGCCGGGCCCGCAGCGCCTCCGCGTGTTCCACGACGAGGTCCGCCGCCACGCCGCCCATCGACGGGTGCTCGCGGAGGTCGTCGGGGGAGACGGTGGCGGTGTACTCCGTCAGGCGCCCCGTCAACCGCCTGCGCTCACGGCCAAAGTCGTGCGCCACCTCGTCCAGCAGTGCGCGGTCCAGCTCCTCCTGCCGCTGGCCCAATCGGTCCAGCAGCCAGTCCAGCGCCGGCACCTCCGTCTCCGCCAGGTCGCCCCGGCGCGCCTCCATCCACGCGATCATCACCTCGCCGTCGCGGCTTTCGCCGGTGGCGCGGGCCAGGGCGCGCAGGCGGCGGCGGTCCTTGCCGCCGAGCGAGTCCTCCAGCTGGTCGGCGTACGCGCGGACGGTGCTGCGCAGCCGGCGCAGCGCCACGCGGAAGTCGTGCAGCGCCTCCGCATCCTCGGGATCGTCCAGCCGTGCGCGCGCGGCCTGCGCATCTTCCAGAAAGCGAAGCGCCAGCCAGCGGGCGGCACGGTGGGCGCCCAGCTCCAGCAGGCCGGTCATTCGCCGCGGCCCAGCCAGCGCAGGTGGCGCGGCGCCATGGCCCAGGCAAGCACGGCGTTGCCGCCGGAGGGCGGATCGTCGAACTCCAGCAGCACGGCGCCGCCCTTCTTGAAGACGACGAACGAGTCGTTGCGGCCGGTGAGCAGCCACCCCACCAGGAAGCCCAGGTGCGGCTCATGGCCCACCACCGCGACGGTGTCGCCCAGCTGGTGCGAGCGCAGCCAGGCCAGCAGCTCGTCCGGCCGCCGCTCCGGGGAAAGCTCGTCCAGGGTGACGGTTTCCATCCCGCCGTACGCCTTGGAGACGATCTCCGCCGTCTGCGCCGCCCGCACCAGCGGGGAGGTGGCCAGCACGTGCAGCCTGGGCACGGCGCGCTTCAGCCCGCGGGCGGCGTCGCGCATGCGCTTGCGGCCGTCGGCGGTGAGCGGGCGCATGCTGTCCGGCTGTCCGCTCGCGGCGAACGAGTCGCGGTCCTCGGCCACGCCGTGGCGGATCACCAGCAGGTTCATGACCTCCTCCTCCTCGTCATCATCCCGGTTGCTATCGAAACGCTGTCCACGCTACTGGCACACCGTGGGCCGCGGGGTCCCCACCTTCGCAAACTGCGCGAGGAGAGGGGGAGGAGGGCGGAAGTGCGCCGGCGGGCATCCCACTGCGTCCGCGGGGGCCCTCACCCGGCTCGCTCAGGCTCGCCACCCTCTCCCGCAAGCGGGAGAGGGGATAGACTTCGAACACGCGGTGGTGCTCCGGGGCCATGACTGCACCAGTGTGTGCCTGGGAGTTCGCGGTCGGGCACGGGCCTTTGGGGGGTACGAGCATGGGCGAGGCCGGATGAGGGCCTCAATCGTCCCAGGCGTCGTCGGAGGCTTCCACGGTGACCTCGGCGGTGCCGTCGGCGAAGTAGGTGACGCGTACCTGCCAGGGACGGCAGCACACCTGGCAGTCTTCCACGTACTCCTGCCGCGAGCCGCTCCCCGGGTCCAGCGCGATCTCCACGATCTCGCCGCAGTAGGGGCACAGCACGGCCGCTTCCATGTCCGCGGTGCCGTCGCCCAGCGGAAAGTCCCGGTCCAGCCCGGCGTCCTCGGGCTCTTCTGCGATGTAGATCATGTCCTGAAAATGCGTCGTGCGCGTTCGATCACCAAGCGTGGCCTTCGCGGGCGCTTGCCCGGCGGGTGCGGCGGCCGGTACAATCCCCTCCTTTCACCGATCGCGGCTACCCCGGCGAAGACCACCGATGCACGGAACCATCTCCCTTTCCCGCATGGCGCTCGGGCTGGCGGCGGCGCTCTCCCTGGCCGCCTGCGGCGGTGCGCGCGACACGGAAGCATCCGAACCGGCGGGGCAGAGCGCCCAGCCCGCGCCGCAGCCCATGCGGCAGCCCGCGGAGCGGGCGAACGCGCCCGCGCCCGGGCAGGAGCAGGTCGTGAGCCCCCGCGACACGGCGGAGATGCGGTTCGCGAACGACCGCATCTTCATCGACTACGGGCGCCCCTCCATGCGCGGCCGCACCATCATGGGCGGGCTGGTGCCGTACGGGCGGGTGTGGCGTACCGGCGCCAACGCGGCGACCACCTTCGTCACTCCCCGCGACCTGCGCATCGGGGGCACGCGGGTGCCGGCGGGGACCTACACGCTGTACACGCTCCCTGGCGAGAGCGAGTGGCAGCTGATCATCAACCGCCAGACGGGGCAGTGGGGGACGGAGTACGACCAGTCGCAGGACCTGGCGCGCATCCCCATGCGCGTGGAGCGGCTGGCGGAACCGGTGGAGCAGTTCGCCATCGACCTGGAGCCGGGGAGCGGCAACGTGTTCAACCTGGCGCTCCGATGGGAGAACACGCGCGCATGGGTCCGCGGGCAGGTCGATCACCCGACGGAGCACTGAGGATGGAGGCGCACACGCGTACGGCGGAGTTCGACGAGCCGTACCGGCGCTTCGGGGCGTGGATGGAGCGCGCGATGGCGGCGGGCGTGGCGGAGCCGACGGCCATGGCGCTGGCCACGGCCGACGCGCAGGGCCGTCCGTCCGCGCGCATGGTGCTGCTGAAGGGGTTCGACGAGCGGGGCTTCGTCTTCTACACCAACCTGGAGAGCCGCAAGGCGCGGGAGCTGGCGGAGAACCCCCACGCGGCGCTCTGCCTGTTCTGGCAGCCGCTGGAGCTGCAGGTGCGCATCGAAGGCGCGGTGCAGCGGGTGAGCGACGCCGAGGCGGACGAGTACTACGCGTCGCGGCCGCGCGGCAGCCGCATCGGTGCGTGGGCCAGCCGCCAGAGCCAGCCGCTGGCCTCGTACGACGAGCTGATGGCGCGGGTGCGCGAGTACGAGGCGCAGTTCACCGGCGACGACATCCCGCGGCCGCCGTACTGGTCCGGGTTCCGGCTGGACCCGCACCGCATCGAGTTCTGGCAGGGCCGCCCCAGCCGCCTGCACGAGCGCGAGCGGTTCGACCGCGATGGGGAGGATGCGGGGCGGTGGACGGTGCAGCGGCTGTATCCCTGAACGGCAGGGGACAGGGTACAGGGAACAGGGTACAGCCGGCACTGTCTGGACAGCCCCGCCGTCGGTGGATCAGGACTGGATGAGGCCGATGACGTTGCCGTCGGCGTCACGGACGATGCCATCAGCTTGCCCCGCCCACGTCTCTCCCGTCCTGCTGCACTTTCCCACGACGGACGATCCTCGACGGGTGAGCAGCCGGCTCAACGGTGGCTGACGTCTTCGCTCAGGACCGGCTTGAGGTCGATGATCGGCGTGCCGTCCACCGCCTCCAGGCTGCGCACCCGCACCCGCGGGCCGTCGACTGCCGTGATCTGCACCCGGTGCAGGCCGATGGGGTTGGGACGGTGCGGAGAGCGCGTGCTGAAGACCCCTTCCTGCGCCCGCGACCTGTCTCCCCGGGGATGCACGCTCAACACGTCGCGCCGCGCGCGGTGCAGCCAGGTGAGGACGATGGCCTCGTCCCCGGCCCGCAGGCTCCGGAGCCCCTCCAGCACCTCCGGCTCGAACACCAGCCACGCCTCCGGAGCGCCTTCGTCCGCCTGCCGGGGCGCCGATTCCGGGTCGGCCAGGGGAGACTCCACCCATCCGATGGCCTTCACCTCGAAGCTCGGCACGCGCGCCTCCTGATCACACGGGTTCCTGACGCTTGCCTCCCGCCGGACCCGCTCCGAGCGTTGCACCGGAGCGGCCCGTCTCACCCCTCGATCACGCCGAGGCCACCATGCAGCGCCACCTTCTGCTTCTCTGCGCCGCGCTGTTCGCCGCGCCCGCCGCACACGCCCAGGCCGCGGATTCCGTGCGGCACCTGCCCGCCGCCACGCTGCGCGACGCCGTCGCCGCCGCACCGGGCGAGTCCGGGCGCGCGCTGTATGCGCGCATGATGGTGGATGCCGGCACGTACACGGTCATCGCGCTGCGCCGCACCGGCGACGGCGAGGCCGAGGTCCACGCCGAATGGGACGACGTGATGCTGATGCAGGACGGCGCCGCCACCCTGCTGACCGGCAGCGACGTCCGCGGTGCGCGCCAGACCGCGCCCGGCGAGCTGCGCGGCGGCGAGATCGTGAACGGAACGCGCCGCGCTCTCGCCGCCGGCGACGTGGTGACCGTGCCGGCCGGCGTTCCGCACCAGATCCTCGTCGGTCCCGGGCAGTCCATCACGTACCTGGTCGTAAAGGTGCGGAACGCGGGTGCGCCGCACCACTGATCTGGTCACGGACCGCAGCAGGGGCCTTGATGTACATGGCTCGGAGCCATCGGAAGCGAGAAGACCACCCGTGGCGCACTCGTTGCGTTCCGTGCGCAACGGAAGCATAGCTTCATCCCTTGCAGTTACAGGAAAATTACGTAGATTGACGCGCAGCAGTGTTGCACGGAGTGCAAGCCATGGTGATGCACGACAAGCTGCCGCAGGAGCAGCCCGGGGATGAGGGGGAGGAGATGAACGTACACAGCACGTCCCGCTCCGCGCGACCCGCGGATGGCAAGGTGGTGCCGCTGCACCGGCGAATGCCGCGCGTGCCCAACGCGCGCGGCGAGCGCCCGCTGGTGCAGTCCGTGGAGCCCGCCGCGTGCATCCAGCGTGCGTACTACCTGGAGGCGCGCAAGGGCTTTCCCAGCGATGCCGCCCTCGCCGAGGCCATGGGCGTGCACCGCAGCCAGGTTACGCGCTGGAGCCAGGGTCGCTCCGCGCACGCGGGCAACGCGTGGCTGCTGCGCGACCTTGCCGCCGCCGTGTCGCGCCTGGCCGACTTCTACTCAGCCGGCACCATCAACCGCTGGCTGTTCGGCGCCAACGACGAGCTACAGGGGGAGCAGCCCATGGAGCTGCTGTGGCAGGGGCGGCTCCCCGAGGTGCTGATGGCCATCCAGGCCCAGACGAGCGGCGCCTTCGGCTGACTCACGGCTTGCGTGCGGTAACACTCAGTGGTATAGTAATAGCCCGACCTCGGCTGCTTGAGGTCCGTTGTGGTAGGACACGTTGCGAGCGAGATGGCGATGAGAGGCCAATCGTCCGACAAGGCCAGTAAAGTCCAAAGCGCCCGCCGAGCGGGGCCTGCGGAGGCTGCTGTCGGGTGGACTGCCAAGGAGGTGAGTGTCAGCCCACCTCCGCACTATAGTCCCGAACGAATCAAAGATGTTCGGCGCTCCTTGAACGTTTCCCAGCCTGTCTTCGCAGATATGCTGAATGTGAGTGGCAGCACGGTGCGAGCGTGGGAGCAAGGCGCCCGGGAGCCAGATGGTCCAACGTTACGGTTGCTGGAGATAGCCGAGAGGCATCCCGCATCCTTATTTGCAAGCCTGAGTCAAAATGCGGCTCGGACACGAACTGTGAGAAAGAATAAATGACCGCTGAAATTGCTCTCCTGAACAAGGAAGCGGTGGCGCTCGCTGCAGACAGTGCCGTAACCATCCAAACAGAGGGTGGCGTGAAGATACTTCCATCCGCGAACAAAATCTTTACCCTATCCAAATATTTCCCCGTAGGCGTGATGGTCTATGGGAACGCTCAGCTTATGGATGTTCCTTGGGAATTATTAGTAAAAAGTTACCGGAAGCAACTTGGTACCAAGTACTTTCCACGTTTGGAGGATTATGCGCGCGACCTGCTCCGTTTCCTCAGTGAATCTCCTGCCTTCTTCCCTGAAGAAGCGCAGAATGAGTATATCCTTGCGGTCGCTCAAGCAATCTTTGGGAGCGTGGTAGAAGCAATCGTTCAGGCTGTGGGTGCAATCATAGCTGAGAAAGGACAGGTTACCGAGACCGAAGTTATTGGGGTTGAAGACGAGGTGATTGGGCAAGCACATGAGGGCTGGGAGAAATTCGAACTGGCGGAGGGGTTGGCTGAAGAGTTTGTGACACACCTCAAGGAAAAGCATTTTGAAGCGTTGAATGCCTTGATAGAGGAAGTGTTCGAAGATCTTCCTCTGAGCGGCATTCACCGAGATCAATTGCTTGACCTGGCTATTTGGGTCACATGTAAATTCGCGAAGCAGCCGAGACCTGGTGAAGCAGGTATTGTGGTGGCAGGGTACGGAGAGAACGATGTATATCCTTCCATCCGCTCCTATCGTGTCGCAGCTGTTATTGAAAATCATCTCCTTTATACCAAGGATCGCCACCACGACGTATCTACCGGCGGAGCTGTTGTCGTGCCATTCGCTCAGAGCGAGATGGTATACACATTTATGGAGGGGGTAGAGCCATATTATCAGAGCACAATCGAGAACGAATTGGAGGACGTTTTAAAACAATTTGCTGATACGGCTGCCAAGGGCTGTGGCCTACAAGGCAAGGCCCGGCAGGAATTTCGCAAGAAATTGCAGGCGTTCTCTGAGCAAGTTCGACAGAATTTTAGAACAAAATCCAAGCAGTACCGGCGTGAACATTTTGCTCTTCCGGCGATTAGCGTCACTGCTGTTCTGCCGAAAGACGAGTTAGCTGCGATGGCGGAGTCACTCGTGAATCTCACCTTCTTTCGTCGCCGCATGTCCATGGCTGCTGAGACAGTGGGGGGACCGGTTGATGTTGCCGTCATCTCAAAAGGCGATGGTTTCATATGGATCAAGAGAAAACACTACTTCTCCAAGGAGTTGAACCCTCACTTCGTGAACAATTACTTCCGGGAGGCACCATGACTACCAGCAAGTCGCGCAAGCGTGCGGTCCAGACGACTTTTCGATCGATCGAAGAGTTCAAGAGGCGGTACTTCCCGAGTGTTGTGTCTCCCGAGCGTGAGCAAGAAGGGGAGATCATTTCCTTGGGAATCAGCGGAGAGCGAAGTGCGGAAGCACTCCGTCAACTCACCGCCTCTTTGACGGAGCCGAAAAATAACGATGCTGGCGAGAGTCGTGTATGAACGATTTACAAGACCTTTACTCGAGCTGTAAAGACGAAACGCATGTGGCGGAGCGAAGGATAGACGACCAGGTGCAGCCCATCCTGTAAGGCGTGTTTAGGTCGACGTAGGCTCGCCGTACGTGCCCTCCGCGTACACCGTCGCACCGTCCGGCGCGGCGACGCGGAAGCGGTGCTCGCCGCCCTGATCGCTGACCAGCAAGACGGCGGTGGAGGGGAGGGGCAGCGGCGCGCGGAAGGCGATGCGCATCCGGCGGAGCGCGGCGGGGTCCGAGCGGAGTCGCTGCGCGATCAGGGTGTGCGCGGTGCGCGCGGCGGTGGCGTAGCCGTGCAGGATGGGTGCGCGAAAGCCGAAGGGCCGCGCCGTCCACGGCCAGAGATGGATGGGATTGTAGTCGCCGGAGACCCGCGCGTACCGCCGGCCCGCGCTCCCGGAAAGCGGCCAGCGGGCGAGCTCCGTCCACCCCGCCGCCGGCTCCGGCGGGTCGACGCGCGGCGGCTCGGCCGATCGCGCGGCGCCGTCGGTCTGCCGCTGGCGCACCATGAAGACGGTGGTGCCCTGGCAGCAGAGCTGCCCCGCGCCCAGCCAGTTGCGCGACAGCACCGTCAGCCTGAGCCCACGCGGCGTGCGGTCCACCCGGTCCAGCTCCACCCGGCAGCGCACCGGCTCGCCCGGCTGCAGGGGGCGCGCCCACACCATCTCCGTCGAGACGTGGACGATGGGCCCCAGCGGAAGGGGTGACTCCAGGCCAGCCATCATCTCCAGCGCCAGCCCCGTCTCCCAGGTGGCGCAGTAGAAGGGCGGCGCCACGGGCCGGTCGTCGAAGAAGGCCAGGATGCCGTCGCCGCCGGTGGCGCGGGCGTACGCCCGCAGGTGCGCGGGGTCGATGCGGATGTCCGCGCGCTCGCACGCCGCCTTGCGCCGCGGCACGTGCACGTCCGCCACGGGCGACGCGCCGCGCGCGCGAATGCCGCGGGCCACCAGGCGCAGCATGGAGCGCAGCGGCGAAGGCGGGCGGCTCATCGCGCCCCCGGTGCACCGATGAGCTGCACGGCCACGTTGCGCTCGCGCGGCCCGTCGAACTCGCAGAACCAGATCCCCTGCCACGTCCCCAGCACCAGCCGCCCCCCGCTGACGATCACCGTGAGCGACGGGCCGAAGAAGCTGGTCTTGAGGTGGCTGTCGCTGTTCCCCTCCGCGTGCCGGTAGAACGGCTCCTCGTGCGGCACCAGCCGGCCCAGCTTGCCCAGGACGTCGTGCACCACGTCGGGGTCCGCGTTCTCGTTGATCGTGAGCGCGGCCGTGGTGTGCAGGCTCTGCAGCACCACCGCGCCCTCGCCGAGGCCACTGCGGGAGACGACCTGCTGCACGCGGTCGGTGATGTCGATCATCTCGCTGCGCCGCGAAGTGCGCACCCGGATCTCCTCCATCCGCGTCAGCGCCCCTCGCCGGTCCACACGATGCGCCAGATGCGGCCGCCCACGTCGTCGGAGACGTAGAGCGAGCCGTCCGGCCCCAGCGCCAGGCCGGTGGGGCGGTGGCGCGCGGTGTTGGGCTGCGGGTTCTCCGTCCCCGGGAAGCCGCCGGCGAACACCTCGTGCGGGCCGGAGGGCGCGCCGCCGCGGAATGGGAGAAAGGTGACGTTGAAGCCCTGCTGCGGCAGCGGGGCACGGTTCCACGAGCCGTGAAAGGCCACGAACGCGCCGCCGCGGTAGCGCTCGGGGAACTGCGTTCCCGTGTAGAAGAGGAGGTCGTTGGGCGCCCAGTGGCCCGGGAAGGCGTAGGGGGGAGCCGCCGTCCCGGCGCAGCGCCCCTCCTGCCGGCCGTCGCCGCCGTACTCCGGCGCCAGCACCTTGCGGCGGAGGGCGTGCGAGTAGAAGCAGTAGGGCCAGCCCCCATCCGCGCCGCGCTCCAGCCGGAACATCTCCTCCGCCGGGTTCTCCGCGTTGTACTGCTCGGTGAAGCCCGGCCACCCGGCCAGCTGGTCGCGCCCGTGGCTCACGGCGAACAGCGCGCCCGCCTCCGCGTTCCACGCCATCGCCATCCCGTTGCGGATCCCCGTGGCCCAGCGCTCCCCCTGTGCCTGCGTCTGGTTCGCGCGAGCGGCGTCGAAGCGCCAGGTGCCGGCGCGCGTCTGCAACTCCGTGCAGGGGTCGGCGCCCGGCTGCCCGGCCTGCCGGTCCGCCGCCTGGCAGGCGTTGGTGCGCGAGCCCACGTTGACGAACATCCCGCCGCGCCCGTCGAAGGCCAGCGACTTGGACCCGTGCCCGCCCGTCGGCAGGCCGGTGACGATCGTCTCCGGCGCGCCCTGCGGCACCAGCTGTCCCGGCGCCATCCGCCAGCGCACCACGCGGTCGTTGGGGGCGAAGTACAGCCAGCCGCCGTGCAGCTCGATCCCCGTCGCGGCCGCCGTGTCGAAGCGCTCGCGCACGTCCGCCCGCCCGTCGCCGTCCGTGTCGCGCAGGGCGATCACGCCTGTGGGCCCGCCGCGGCGCCCCGACAGCGCGGCGTAGACGTCGCCCCGCCCGGAGACGGCGAGGTGCCGCACCGCGCCCAGGCTGTCCGCCACCACGACGGCGCAGAAGCCGGGCGGCAGCGTGATGCCGCCGTTCCCCTCGCCGCAGCGGGGACGCGGCAGCACCTGCCAGGGCGTGGCGTCCGCCGGGCGGCCGGTGGGCGCGGGAATGGACGCGGACGAGCCGGAGCTCTGCACGGCGCCGCGCCCTCCGTTGCAGGCGGCCAGCGCGAGCGCGGCGGCGACGAGCAGGGTAGCGCGCGTCCGGGTCATCGGGCGGCTCCGGTGCGGGACAGGGCCGCGCGCCAGCAGGTGCGCGGCGGCCGCGTTCGGGTGATGGCGATCGAGGCCGGTATATGACTGCGTCCGCGCGCGGGACGCAACATCCGCGCGAGAAAGACGAACGCCCGCCGCGGTCCGGAGACCCGCGGCGGGCGTTCGGCATTCGTCCCTTCCGTCAGATCACAGCAGGAAATGCTGCAGCAGCTCGGGGGTGATGACGGTGCGCTCGTCCACCTCGTCCCACAGGTCCTTGTGGGGCTGCTGCGGGCCCGTGCCGTGGAACAGGTGCACCAGCACACCCTCGTTCTTGGCCGCGCGGATGGCGGGGAGGAAGTCGCTGTCGCCGGTGACCAGGATGGCGCGGTGGATGCGCTGCTTGGCGGCCAGCATCACCAGGTCCACGCCCAGGTAGATGTCGACGCGCTTCTGCTCGAAGATGGGGCGTTCCGTGTCGCGGTCGGTGCCGCGGTACTCCAGCTTGCCCTCGCGCACCTCGAAGCGGTTGAGCCGGGTGAGCGCGTTGAAGAAGCGCTGCTTGTTGTCGTAGCGCTGCTGGTCTTCTTCGCTGGGCGTGGGGCCCATGTAGGGCAGGCAGTGGTAGTAGTACGTGCGGAGCAGCTCGTGGGGCCGTGCGAGCTCCGTGGACAGCTTCCCGAAGTCGATTCGCGGAGAGCCGCAGTCCCGCGAAACCCGGTCGAAGTATCCGCCGTCGATGAAGATGGCTGCGTTCATGTGCTGGCGTCCAAGTAAAACAAACCGCCGCACGGGCGCGGCGGGAGTGTCGGTGAAGGGTGCGGCCGCCTCCGGCCGCTCGGCCCGGCGGTGCGAACACCGTCAGGCGCCCGTGCGATTGGGAAATAGAGGAACGCACGCCCGTTGTCAAGAACCCCCAGCCCCGGATCGTG
>DATAAG010000085.1:0-2080 GCA_036260235.1 Longimicrobium sp. | reverse complement strand
CGGGGCTGGGCGAGGCGCTCTTCTCGGACTGGCGCTACCTGCCGGACGGCACGCCCAACCCGGAGTTCGTGCTCAACCGCCCCGAGGCGCGGGGGGCGGAGGTGCTGGTGGCGGGGCACAACTTCGGGTGCGGCTCCTCCCGGGAGCACGCCCCCTGGGCGCTCCGGGGGTACGGCTTCCGGGCGGTGGTGAGCACCTACTTCGCGGACATCTTCCGCAACAACGCCCTCAAGAACGGCCTCCTCCCCATCACTCTGGCCCCGGACGCGCATCGCAGGCTGATGGCGCTGGCCGCGGACCCGGCCGCCGAGGTGACGGTGGACCTCGCGTCGCAGACGGTCACCTTTCCGGACGGCGAGACGGCGTCGTTCCCCATCGACCCCTTCGCCAGGCACTGCCTGCTGAACGGGCTGGACCAGCTGGCGTTCCTGCTGGGCTCGGAGGATGCGATCGCGCGCTACGAGGCGGAGCACCCCGCGCGCATCGACACCACCACCGCGGCGGCATGAGAAAAAACGTCGGGGGGTACAGAGGAACAGAGAACAGCCAGAGATACAGAGGAAAAGCAGGTCGCTCTGTATCTCTGTTTTCCTCTGTATCTCTGTACCCTCGCTCTTTTCCTTTCCAGGGTAGAACATGAACGCGACGATCGCGGTGCTGGGCGGTGATGGGATCGGGCCGGAGGTGGCGGCGGAGGGGGTGCGGGCGCTGCGGGCGGTGGCGGAGCGGTGGGGGCACCGCTTCACCTTCCGCGAGGCGCTGATCGGCGGGTGCGCGATCGACGCGGCGGGGAATCCGCTGCCGGAGGAGACGCTCGCGATCTGCCGCGGGGCGGACGCGGTGCTGCTGGGCGCCGTCGGCGGGCCGCAGTGGGACGACCCGCAGGCGAAGGTGCGGCCGGAGCAGGGGCTGCTGGGGCTGCGCCGGGCGCTGGGGCTGTTCGCCAACCTGCGGCCGGTGGCGGTGCGCGGCGCGCTGGCCGGCGCCTCGCCGCTGCGGCCGGAGCTGCTGCAGGGGGTGGACCTGCTCGTCGTCCGCGAGCTGACGGGCGGCATCTACTTCGGCGCGAAGACGCGCGAGCCGCTGGGGGACGGCGGCGAGCGCGCCACCGACCTGTGCGCCTACGACAGCACGGAGGTGGAGCGGGTGGTGCGCGCCGCGGCGGCGTTCGCGCGGGCGCGGCGGGGGCGGCTGACGTCGGTGGACAAGGCGAACGTGCTGGAGACCTCGCGGCTGTGGCGCGCCGTGACCACGCGGGTGATGCGGGACGAGTTCCCGGACGTGCGGGTGGAGCACATGCTGGTGGACGCCTGCGCCATGCACCTCATCCGCCGCCCCGCAGACTTCGACGTGATCGTCACCGAGAACATGTTCGGCGACATCCTCACCGACGAGGCGTCGATGCTCGCCGGGTCGATGGGCGTGCTCCCCTCCGCCTCGCTGGGCGAGCCGCGCGCCGCCGGGGAGTCGCAGCCGGGGCTGTACGAGCCGATCCACGGCTCCGCGCCGGACATCGCCGGCCAGGGGACCGCCAACCCGCTGGGCACCATCCTGAGCGCGGCGATGCTGCTGCGGCACTCGCTGGGCCTGGAGGACGAGGCGCGCGCGGTGGAGGCGGCGGTGGACCGCGTGCTGGACCGGGGCCTGCGCACCCGCGACATCGCCTCCCCCGGCCAGCCGTTCGTGAGCACGGAGGAGATGGGGCGCGCCGTGGCGGATGCGGTCGTCAATTGACCGCCATCATCAGAGGAAAGACTCATTGGCAGACGCGAGGGGCGAAGACCGCCTCCACGTCTTCGCGTGAGTAAAATTGGCTATGTTAAGCGGTGGCAGGATGTCACCCCTGCGATATCCCAAGTATCATACATCATGCAATAGTCGCGTTTGGTTGAGTGCCGCCGAAGGATAACCTCCGAGTGCACCAAGGAAGCCAGTATACTGAGGGTTGGTCATAATTCCGTAAACGGAGCCGCGCCAAGAGAAATCTCTTGACGCGGCAGGCTCTTGTGCGGAGTGTGTGGTTTGTCGAGGACCAACATACCCCGTGCAAGGAGGCCTGCCTTATGTGTACGCGGGATCC
>DATAAG010000084.1:0-12193 GCA_036260235.1 Longimicrobium sp. | reverse complement strand
CACCACGCCCGGAAGGGTGGCACCCGCGTACGGCGTCACGCGGTGCCGATGGTGCAGCTTCGCCGGGTCGACGACGAGCTCCGCCTCCGGATTCCAGACCACCAGATCCGCGTCGCAGCCTGGGGCGATGGCGCCCTTGCGGCCGTGCAGCCCCGCCAGCCGCGCCGGCGCCGCGCACATCCACTCCGCCAGGTGAACGGGCGTGTACCCCCGCTCCCGCGCGCCCTTCCAGACCACGGAGAGCGCCAGCTGCAGCCCAGCGATCCCGCCCCACGCGGCCAGGCAGTCGCCGCTCTCCGGCCGCTTCATCTCCGGCGGGCAGGGCGAGTGGTCGGTGACGACGAGGTCGATGTCGCCCGCGCCGAGCGCATCCCACAGCCGCTCGCGGTTCTCGCGCTCGCGGATGGGCGGCGCGCACTTGTGGTCGGTGGCGCCGTCCGCGATCTCCTCCGCGGCAAAGTGCAGGTAGTGCGGGCAGGTCTCCACCGTCACCGGCACCCCCTCGGCGCGGGCCCGGCGCAGCAGCGGGAGCGAGTCCGCGTCCGACAGGTGCACCACGTGCACCCGCGCGCCGGTCTCGCGGGAAAGCCGGATCAGCAGGTCGATCGCCTCGCGCTCCGCCGCCCGGGGGCGAGAGGCCAGGTAGACGGCGTAGCGGCGGGGATCGCCGCCGGCCCCCTGCGCCGCGGCCTGCTCCAGCGGCCCCGGCAGCTCCGCGTGCGCCAGCAGCGGCGCGCCCAGGCTGGCCAGGATCGGCATCGCCGCGCGCAGCTCCGCCTCGCCCACGTGCGGGAACTCGGGGACGCCGGAGGGGGCCAGGAAGCACTTGAAGCCGAAGACGCCGGCCTCCCACACCGGCGCCAGCTCGTGCTCGTTCCCCGGCACCACGCCGCCCCAGAAGCCCACGTCCACGTGGCACCGGCCGCGCGCGGCCTCCAGCTTGGCGGCCAGGTTGGGGACGGTGGTCGTCGGCGGGATGCTGTTGAGCGGCATCTCGACCAGCGTGGTCACGCCGCCGGCCGCCGCGGCGCGCGTGGCCGTGGCGAACCCCTCCCACTCCGTGCGGCCCGGCTCGTTGACGTGGACGTGCGTGTCCACCAGCCCCGGCATCAGCACGGCGTCGCCGATCTCCACCAGCGGGGCGTTCGCCGCGACGTCGTCGTATCCCGTCACCGCCGTGATCACGCCGCCGCGCACGTGCACCGCCGCGGGGGCCATCTGCCCCCCGGCAACCACGCGGCGGCCGCGGACGACGAGATCCGCGGGCCGACCGGGATGGTGCTGCGTGGAAGGCATGGGCATGGAGAAGCGCGCGGAAGGTGGATGATGATCATTCATCCACCCACGTCCCTCCCGCAAGGCGAAACGGCGCCGCTCCCTCCCGCCCGGCGGCTTCGGGCGATAGGTTGGGGCGCCGATTTCTGAACTCGACCGATGGAGAAGTTGTGAACGTAAGCCAGAACCTTCTCAAGTCCCGCATCCCCGACCTGCCGGAGGATCCCGAGCAGATCGCCGGGCGCCTGCGCACGGCCGGATTCGAGGTGTCGCGCATCGTTCCCCTCGCGGAGCTGCTGCGGCCCGTCGTGGTGGCGCGGGTGGAATCCGTCGCGCAGCACCCCAACGCCGACCGGCTGAAGGTCTGCATCGTCAACGACGGTACGGAGCAGCGGCTGCAGATCGTGACCGGCGCCAGCAACGTGGCGGCGGACGCGTACTACCCGGTCATCCGCGGCGGCACCACGCTCCCCAACGGGGTGAAGATCAAGCGCGGCAAGCTGCGCGGTGAGGTGAGCGAGGGGATGCTGGGCTCCGCGGACGAGCTGGAGCTGGGCACGGACCACGCGGGGCTGCTCGCCCTCCCCGGCGAGCCCGTCCCCGGCACGCCGCTGCCGGACGTCATCGACACCCCCGGCGTGGTGTTCGTCATCGACGGCAGCCCCGAGGTGGACGAGATCGTCCGCGCGCTCGGCGGCGTAGTCCCGGAGTCCGAGCAGACCGGCGCTTCTACTGCGTAAGGGTACAGAGGTACGGACAAACGCCAGAGATACAGAGTCAGCTCCTCTGTATCTCTGGCTTTTCTCCGTATCTCCGTACCCTCGATTTTTTTCTTTTCTAGAACGCCGTCCCGTTCGCGCGCTTGCCGCCGGAAGAGGAGAGCGAGCTGATGGACGTGTGCAGCACCCAGGTGCCGGTGGCGGACGCGTCGGGATTGCGGTTCATCGACACGCCGTCCGTGCCGCTGAGCGACGACGGGTAGCTGTAGCTGGTGACGGTCGTCGTCCCGTTCTTCAGGATCACCGAGTCGCCGCTGTTGCCCAGCGCCAGCGTGCCGGTGGAGGCCGCGACCGCGTTGGTCAGCCCGGCCGGGATGCCGGAGGATCCCCCGTAGACCACGATCGCCTTGCCGGCGGCCAGCGTGGTGCCGGCGGCGAAGGTGTGCTTCACCCCCGCGCCATCGCTGATCGTCCATCCCGCGATGCTGATCGACGTGCCGCCCACGTTCACCAGCTCCACGAACTCGCCCGCCGTGTTGCTCCCCGGCTCGTTCGCCATGATCTCGTTCAGGATCACCTGCGCCGGCGTGGCCGTGGTGATGGTGAACGCGGCGTCGCTCACGTCGCTGATCGCGGCGTTGGCGGCGTCGGTCACCCGCACCCGCGCGTTCGTGGTGGCGCTGTTCGGCACCGTCCACGCGTAGCTGCCGGCCGACGCCGCAGTGCTGCTGGTGATCACGCTCCACGTCGATCCGCCGTTCAGCGAGTACTCCAGCTTCACGTTCGCCACGCCGGACGACGTCCAGGTGACGTTCCGCGCGCTGCCGCCCGCCCACGACTCGCCGCCGTTGGGCGCGGTCACCTGCACCGTCGCCGTGCCGCCGCCGCCCCCGCCGAAGGTGTAGCGGCTCAGCACGGGATAGTGGTCGCTGGTGCTCGCGTCGTAGCTGGAGATGTACGAATCCACCCGGTACACCTCGGTGCTGCCGGGGACCAGCGTGGCGTACAGCTCGTTGGTGTTCAGGTGGTGGTCGATCATGTCGCTGTAGCTGGTGGTCGAGGAGACGCCGGCCAGCGAGAGCGCGCGGGTGGGAAAGGCGTAGTCCGCCGCGTCGTCCACGAAGTTCTGGTACGGCGACGCCTGCCCCGCGGTGATGCTGGTGTCCACGTCGTCGTTCCAGTCGCCCACCACGATCACCTTCTGCGTGGGATACGTGGTGTCTAGGTAGGACTTCAGCGCGTTGGAAGCGTTCTGGCGCCGCTGCCAGCTGGGCACGTCATCGAACGCCTTCATGTGCAGCACGATCACCACCACCTGCTCCGTCACGCCGTTCAGCGTGACGTTCAGCTTCACCTCCAGCGGCGGCCTCCCCGCGAAGTCTGCGTCGTAGGCGGTGAGGATGATGCGGGCGCCCACCAGCGTGGCCAGCGAGCTCTTGTAGAGAATCCCCACCTTCTGCTCGGTGGACGAATAGTAGGTGGAGCCGCTGGTGACGACGGACTCGCCCGCCAGGAAGCCCGTGTAGCCGGTGAGGCTGCTCTCCAGGCTGTTCCACGCCGCCTGGTCCGTGATCTCCGCCACGCCCCAGATGTCGAAGTCGGTGCCGCTGATGATGTCGCGGGCGTTGGAGGCCTGCAGCGACTCGTTGCCGGGGCCGTTGGTGGTGCTGCCGAACCACTCGATGTTCCAGCCGGCCACGTCCAGCGTGGTGGGGGATCCCTTCCCCGGCACCACCGCGAGGGCAGGCGTCTCCGGCGGCGTGATGCCGCCCAGCGAGTGCGCGTCGCAGGCGGCGAAGGTGACGGCGGCGACCGCGGCCAGCAGCGGCACGGCCCGACGGGGGCTGCGAGGGATCATCCAGGCTCCTGTGGATGGGGCGGACCCGGCGCCGCGCGTGGAACGCAGGCCGGCGAAATGGAAGACGGCCACCTCTCGTACGATGGCGGATAACGTACGAGGCAGGTGGCCGATTCACCAGAACGGGAAGTTCAAGTGCCCAGGTTCAAGTACCCAGTACCCAGTGTCTAGTACCCAGTACCTAGTACCGAGTAGGCGCTAGCTACTGGTACTTGGCACTGGACACTTGGCACTGGACACTGGGCACTACCGTCCCTAGCTCCCGCCCGTCCCGTTCTTCCCGTTCATCCCCACGCTGCAGACGAAGACGTGGGCCGGAAGGATGTTCAGCGGCTCGAACCCCGGCTTTACGTCCGCGAAGACGCGCTCCAGGTCCGGGCGCACTTTGCTGGAGAACTGGTAGACCAGGAAGGCGCCGCCGGGCGCCAGCGCGTCGTGCGTGCTGCGGACGATGGACTCGCGCAGCTCCGCCGGCATGGTGCTGAACGGAATGCCGGAGATGGCGTAGTCCGCCTGCCGCAGCCCCCGCTCCGCCAGCACGCGCGATACGTCCGCCGCGGAGCCGTGCACCACGTCCAGCCGCGGGTCCTGGATGGTGGCGCGCAGGAACTCCACGAAGTCGGTGTTGGTGTCCAGCACGATCAGCCGCGCGTCGGGGCGCATGCGCTTGAGCACGTGGCGGGTGATGGTGCCCACCCCCGGGCCGTACTCCACGATCACCCGCGCCCGCGCCCAGTCGATGGGCTTGAGCACCTGCTGCACCAGGAATCGCGAGCTGGGGATCACCGAGCCCAGCATCTTGGGGTGCTTGATGAAGTTGCGCGAGAACAGCAGGATCGGGTGCCGGCGGGAGACGGGCCGGGCGGTGCGAGTGGGCACGGGCTACCTCTCGGAAACGTCGGGTGGACAGGCTGGGGCGCGCGCCGCACGCGGTCCGCGTGCAGGCAGGCGCCCGCTCCGGGTACGGAAACAGCACGCCGGCGGTGTTCGACCGGCTGCGTGCAGCCGGCGGGCCGCGCACCACGGAAGGGTACATTGCGCCGGGCTGCACCGCCACACGTATATTCCGTGCCGCCGGGCGGCACAACCCCGGCGAGCGCTTTCACTCCCCGCCTGCGCCGGCCATGCGCGCTTCTCTCCTCCTCGTCGCCCTCGCCCCGTTCGCGCTCGCGGCCTGCGCGTCCGGCGGCGCCCGGTACGCGGTAAAGTACCGCGCGGACGCGCCCACCTCGCGGCACGTGGTGCCCTATCCCCCCGAGACGGTGTGGCGGGCGCTGCCGCTGGCGTACGCGGACATGCGGCTCCCCGCCGGCCCCGCCACCCGCGACCGGCTGGAGTTCACCACGCCGCAGCTGCGGGTGCAGGACCAGCTGTACGGCCGCCGCAACTCCGACTTCATCGACTGCGGCGTGGTGGACGGCGGGCGGGCGCTGGAAGACCACGGCGAGGTGTTCCTGGCCATGATCACGCGCCTGGAGCCGGCGGCCGGCGAGGGCACCGTGGTGATGACGCAGGTGGATGCGTACGTCCGCCGGCGCGACGTGGCCAACGACCCGGTCTACTGCACCACGAAGGGCGTGCTGGAGGAGACGCTGGTCTCCGCCCTCCTGGCCCGCCTGCGCCAGGGCGCCGCCGCACCCTGATCCCCGCCGAACCCGTCTCCCCCGACCGCCCGTGAAGCTGCCCCGCCACGCCGCCATCCTGGAGCTGGTCCGCACCCACCGCATCCCCTCGCAGGAGGCGCTGCGCGAGCTGCTGCTGGAGCGCGGCATCGACGTGGCGCAGGCCACGCTCTCCCGCGACATCCGCGACCTGGGGCTGGTGAAGGCCCCGGACGAGCACGGCGGCGCCAGCGCCTACGTGATCCCCCCCACCGGCGGCGAGACGGCGCCCGCGCTCACGCGGCTGCTGCCGGCGCTGTACGTGGGCGCGGACGGCGTGGGCAACCTGCTGGTGCTCAAGACGCTGGTGGGCGGCGCCCAGCCCATCGCGGCCGCCATCGACGCGGAGGGATGGCCGGAGATCGTGGGCACCCTGGGCGGCGACGACACCATCCTGGTCGTGCTGCGCAGCCCCGACCACCGCGACACCATCGTCCACCGCATCGAGTCCATCGCCGACCGGCGGGGGGAGTAGGCAGGTTCCCGGCGATGCGGCCGGAGTTCCTGCCGATCGCCGGGCGCCCCGTCCCCGGCCCCGCTCCCGCAGACTGCGCGGGAGAGGGGAGTGGTCCGTCGCGGGGGCAGGCCTTCGCTCCATGCAGCCCGGCCTTTGCCATCCTGAGCGAGGCGCCGCGCGATCGCAGCGGACCGCGTGGACTCTGGCGCCGCCGAAGGATCTGCTCTCCCCGCCCTGGAGCCTGCCCAGCGCGCGGAACCCGCCGCGCCGTGTCCGCGAAGGCGGACAGCGTGTAGCTGGTGCGGCAATTTCTTCAATCGCTGTGGAGCCAGGGAGGAGCGGGTGCTTCCTTCTCTCCCGCCCGCCGGCGCTCCTCCCGCGGCCCCGCGGGCGGAGGGCCGTGCATCGCCAGGTCCGGCATGAAGCCGCGCTCCGCCAGCGTGGGCGTCCGCCGGGGAAAGGCGCGGCGGGAGATCTCCGGGGCGTAGCGCATCCCCGCCGTCCCCAGCAGCGACAGCGCCAGCACCGCCCCCGCGATCGTCGTGCTCACGCGGGTGAGCCCCGCCGCCGCCGCGATCCCCGCCAGCAGCACCGAGAACTCGCCGCGCGGCACCAGCGTGAGCCCCAGCGAAAGCGCCGCGCGCCTGGGGTGCCCCGAGAGCCGCCCGATCCACCATCCCGCCCCCACCTTGGCCGCCGCCCCCAGCACCGCCAGCCCCAGCGCCACCGGCCACACCTCCGCCAGCGCCCGCGGATTCACCGACAGCCCGAAGGACAGGAAGAAGACGGCCGCGAACAGCCCCTCCAGCGGCAGGAACATCCGTTGCACCCGCTCGCGGTGCTCCGTCTCCGAGAGCATCAGCCCCGCCAGGAAGGCCCCGATGGCCTCCGACAGCCCCGCCGAGATCGCCGCCCACGAGAGCAGGAGGAGGACGGCGCTCACCAGCAGCAGGAACAGCTCGTCGCTCTCCACGTCGAAGGCGCGCTCCAGCAGCCGCCGGCCGAACACCGCCGCCGCGGTCACCACGCCGCAGAAGAGCATGGCGCGCCCCATCCCCACGACCACCCGCCCCGCGTCCGGCTGGTCCACCAGCACCGCGCCGGAGATCATCGCCAGGAAGAGCGCCATCGCCAGGTCCTCGAACACCAGCACCCCCAGCGCCGACTCCGTCTCCGGGTTGGCGCTGCGGCGCATCTCGATGGTGGCCTTGGCGATGATGGCGCTGGACGAGACGTACAGCGCGCCCCCCAGCAGCAGCCCCGCCGTCCATCCCCACCCCAGCAGCAGGCCGGCGATCAGCCCCGGGGGAAAGCAGACCAGCAGGTCCACCGACCCGTCGCGCACGATGCGGCGGCGGTTGCGCAACAGGGCGCCCAGCGAGAACTCCAGCCCCATGAAGAAGAGGAGGAGGACGACGCCCAGGGTGGCCAGCACCTCCACCAGGTGCTCGTCCAGCGCCACGCCGCGCAGGGCGATCCCCATCAGGATGTACGCGGGGATCACCGACTGCCCCAGCAGCCGCGCCAGGACCCCGGCCAGCGCGAGCGCCCCCAGCACGGCGCCCGCGCCCAGCAGAAAGTTGCCGTGCACCGATCAGCCGCTCCGGGGTCCGTTTCCGCGCACCATCTCCGACGCGCCGCGCACCTGCTCGCGGCTCCCGATCACCATCAGCGTGTCGCCGGCCAGCAGCCGCTCGTCCGGCTGCGGGTTGGGCTGCGCCTGGCCGTCGCGGATGATGGCGATGATGCTGGCGCCGGTGCGCTGGCGCATGCGCGTGTCCGCCACCGTGGCCCCCGCCAGCGGCGAGTCCGGCGGCAGCGCCAGCCAGTCCACCGACAGCTGCCCCAGCACCATCTCCATCGACTCCGCCACCGCGGGCTGAAAGTAGGCGCCCCCCACCAGCGCGCCGAGCTTGCGCGCCTCCGCGTCTTCCAGCCGCAGCGCGTGGGCGGGAAAGTCCTCCCCGCGCTCGAAGAAGTACAGCTCGCGGTGCCCGGTGTTGTGGATGATGAGCGTGAGCCGGTCTTCGTCGTTGGTGGTGATGGCGAACTTCTTTCCCACCCCCGGCAGGTCGTGCTCCTGTACGTTCATGCGCGCTCCTCCGGCGCCGCGGCCGCGGACCCGTCCCCGTCGTGCGGGATCACGTCCAGCAGCCGCTGATAGCGGTTCCCTCGCATCTCGTCCAGCGCGGCCTCCACCGCGTCTTCCGGCTCCCCCAGCGCCAGCAGCAGCCGCCCGCCCAGCTGCAGGCTTCCCTCCACCAGCTCCGGCACCACCGCGGTGGCCCCGGCCTGCTCCAGCGCGCCATACTGCGCAGTGTCGCGGGCCCGCACCACCACGGGCACGTCGTCGTCCGCCGCGCGCACCGCGTGCAGCGCCCGCATGACGGACGGACTGTCGTCCAGGGTGATGACCACGGCCGACGCGCGGTCCACCCCGGCCGCCCGCAGCACCTCCGGCCGGCTGGCGTCGCCGAAGAAGACCGGGATCCCCCGCGCGCGCCCGGCGGCCACCGCCTCCGGGTCCATGTCCAGCGCCACGTACTCCCGCCCCGTCGTCTCCAGCAGCTGCGCGACCGTCCGCCCCGCGCGCCCCAGCCCCAGCACCAGCGCGTGACGGCGCAGCCCGTGCGCCTCGCGCCCCAGCTCCGCGCCGTCGTCGCCGGCGGCGCGGTGCACGCGGCGCGCCGCGGCATGGCCCACGCGCATCAGCAGCGGCGTGGCGGCCAGGGAGACGGCGATCACCAGCAGCGCCAGCCCGCCCACGCGGGGCGAAAGGGCGCCGCCGCCCATCCCCAGCGTCACCAGGACGAAGCCGAACTCCCCCGCCTGCGCCAGGGTGATCCCCACGAAGACGGCGGTCCCCGGCGGCTGGCGGAACGCCCGCGCCAGCCCCGCCGCCACCACCGCCTTCACGACCAGCAGCGCCAGCACCGCCCCCGCGACGACGTGCGCGTTGCCAGCCAGCAGCCGCACGTCGATCCCCATCCCGATCGCCATGAAGAAGAGCGCCAGCAGCAGCCCGCGAAACGGCGCGATGTCCGCCTCCACCTGGTGCCGGTACTCCGTCTCGGAGATCAGCAGCCCCGCCAGGAACGCCCCCAGCGCCATCGACAGCCCCGCCAGCGCCGTGGCCGACGCCACCCCCAGCGCCACGAACAGGGTGATGGCGGTGAACAGCTCCGGCGTGCGCGCGGCCGCCACGCCGCGAAGCACGGGGCGCAGCAGCAGGCGTCCCGCGGCCATGATGATGGCCAGCGCGGCCGCCGCCTTGGCCGCGGCGACGCCCAGGTCCCGCACCAGCGTGCCGCCGTCCCCGCCCAGCAGGGGCACGATGGTCAGCAGCGGCACCACGGCGAGATCCTGCAGCAGCAGGACGGCCAGCGCCATCCGCCCCGCCTGCGTGTGCACGGCGCCGTCGTCCTGCAGCGTGCGCATCACCACCGCGGTGGAGGAGAGCGCCAGCCCGCCGCCCAGCACCAGCGCCTCGCTGGCCGGCAGCCCCGCCAGCCGCGCCAGGGCGAAGATGATGGCGCCGCTGATCACCACCTGCAGCGTGCCCATCCCGAAGACGTGGCGGCGCATGGCGAACAGCCGGCCCAGCGACAGCTCCAGCCCGATGGCGAACAGCAGGAAGACGACTCCGAGTTCCGCCAGCGTCGCGACGGCCTCCGTCTCACCGATCAGCCGCAGCCCGTGCGGGCCGATGAGCACCCCCGCGAACAGGTAGCCCACCACCGGGCTCACGCGCAGGCGGCGGAACAGCGACACCACGGCGATCGCCGCCGCGAGGATGATGAGGACGGGCCTGAGCAGGTGCGCCTCTTCCATGGTGCCGCCGAACGTCCTCGTCAGGAGAGCAGGGTGCCGTGCCTAGCATACCACCCCCCGCCACCTCCGCACAACGCGATGAACAGATTCGGCCTCACACGGAGTCAACAGAGTCAGCGGAGGACAAACTCCGTTGACTCCGTTGACTCCGTGTGAGGCCCCTCTTTCCGTGCTGCGCGATCCTTGCCTGCTGGGCGGGGCTGGGCGCGGACCGGAAACTGGAGGAGGAGATGGAGGCGGTGATCCTGGTGGGGATCCAGGCGTCGGGAAAGTCGACGTTCTACGCGCAGCGGTTCTTCAACACGCACGTGCGCATCAGCCGCGACCTGCTGAAGACCCGCAACCGCGAGCGGCTGCTGCTGCAGGCGTGCATCGAGGGAAAGCAGCCGTTCGTGGTGGACAACACCAACGTGCGCGCGGAGGAGCGGGCGCCGTACGTCGCCGCGGCGAGGGCGGCGGGGTACCGCGTGGTCTGCTACTTCTTCCGCACGGAGACGCGCGCCGCCATCGCGCGCAACAGGCTGCGGCAGGGCAAAGCGGTGGTCCCCATCCCCGGCATCCTGGGCACGTACAAGAAGCTGGAGGAGCCGCGGATGGAGGAGGGCTTCGACGAGATCTACGCCGTCACCCTCACCCCATCCAACGAGTTCGTCGTGGAGCCGTTCACCGCATCGGGTCCACCGGCGGAATGAGCATCGCCCTGCTCGGTTCCCGATGGACTCTTGCTCACCAGATGCGACGGCGTCGCCTCCCACTGGCCCTATGGCTGCTCCGAGTCCCCGTACTCGTCCGAGGCGAATTGGGTGCGGAAGTAGATCTCACGCAACGGGAACGAGCATCGCACAGACTCGAACTCAATGGATGAGTCAAGATCCGTAACCGCCGAGTAGACCCAGAAGTCACCTTGCCGCGAGAAACGCTCGACCTTCACCTGATCCTGCGAAACCAGCACATACTCCCTCAAGGAATCCAGCGCCTGGTAACCCGCGAATTTGTCTCCTCGATCATACCGTTCCGTGCTGTCGGAAAGCACTTCGACGATCAGGGATGGGTTCGTGAGCGTATCCTTGACCCCATCCTCGTAGCGCGGCGTACCACACAGCGCCATCACGTCCGGATAGGTGTAATCCGTGCCGCTCCGCCCGAAGCGAACTTTCACGTCAGAGAAATAGACGTGACACCGGCGTCCACTGAACCGGGTGAGCAGCCCGGCGTAGATGTTGCCCGCAATGAAATTATGCGGCGCTGAGCCGCCGGGCGTCATCGCGACGATGCGGCCGTCGATGTACTCGCTCTTGAACTCGGCGTGGCGCTCGAGGGCGAGGTACTCTTCCGGGGTGTAGCGGGTCAGGGCTGCCGTGGCCATTCGCTCCTCTCGGACCGGGTTGGCCCGAGTGTAAGGTTATGCGACGCAAACGCGCAAGCGGCCTGCACTTGGCCGCAACGAACGCGCCAGCATCGGAACGAAATGGTTCCGCAGTTGGCTCAATCAGGATAGCTCTGTCGGGGATTGCAGCCAAGAAAAGGCGAAAGCCGCGGGCGATCATCGCCCGCGGCCTTCGCTTGCATTGCGCCAGGTGCGCGTCAGACGCCGGCCGGCTCCGCTTCGCGGGCGGGGTAGCGCGACTCCACGTAGCCGTCCAGGATGCGCTTGAACTCGTCGGCGATGTGGTCGCCGCGCAGGGGTGGTGAAGTGCTCGCCGTCCACGTACACGGGCGCCCTGGGCTCCTCGAAGGTGCCCGGCCACCGGTAGGACGAGCTCGACTTACTTCGTGATTTGCTCCTCATCCTCCGCATCCGGGAACTCGACATCCGCATAGATTTCCCGCAAGGAAAGCGAGCAGCCGACCGAGGAGAAGCGGACCTCTGCATCCAGCTCGGTCTCTGCAGAAAACACCCAGAAATCACCCTGCCTGACGTATCGTTCCACGCTCACGCGCCGCGAGTTGACCAGCACGTACTCCGCAAGCGTGTCGATCATCCGGTACGCCTCAAACTTCTCTCCCCGATCATACGACTCAGTCCTGTTGGAGAGGACTTCGATGACAAGGCTGGGGTTGAGGAGCGTCCGGGGCTTCGTATCCAGGAACCGGGCCTTGTCGCACAGCGCCACCACGTCCGGATAAACGTATCCCGACGCGGAGGCGATCTTGACCCTGACGTCGTTGACGAAGACGCGGCAGCCGCGAGGCCGGAGCCGGGAGCGAAGCTCGCTCCCGATGTTGAGCACGATGTCGGCGTGCTCGGGACTGCCGCCCGTCATCGCGATGATGCGGCCGTTCAGGTACTCGCTCTTGAACTCGGCGTGGCGCTCGAGGGCGAGGTACTCTTCCGGGGTGTAGCGGGTCAGGGCTGCCGTGGCCATTCGCTCCTCTCGGACCGGGTTGGCCC